>DASVOL010000855.1:0-2192 GCA_036383375.1 Bradyrhizobium sp.
GTGTTGCTGGCGGCATCGTTGGCGTATGCGCACACCGAGGGCACCTACGAGATTCCGGCGGGCGCGCATTTCAACCCCGACAAGCTCGCCAGGATCAGCGAGTTCTTCAAAAACGAGGTCGCGACCGGAAAAATTCCCGGCGCCATCGTCCTGATCCAGCAGCATGGCAAGCCGGTCTATCACGAGGCCTTCGGCGTGCAGGACGTGGTCAGCAAGGCGCCGATATCAGACCAGACCATCTTCCGCCTGGCCTCGATGTCCAAGTCGATCACCGCCGTGGTCTCGATGCAGCTTCTGGAGGAGGGCAAGTACAAGCTCGACGATCCCGTCTCGAAATACATCCCGTCCTTTGCCAATGTGAAGGTCGGCGTCGAGAAGAAGGCCGAGGACGGCACCAAGACGCTTGAGCTGGTGCCGCCACAGCGGCCGATGACGATCCTCGATCTGATGACGCATACGTCCGGCATCACCTACGGGTTCTATGGTGATAGCCTGGTCCGCAAGGCCTACAAGGACGCCAATATCTACGGCGGAGATTTCGATCTCGCCGAATTCGCCGAGCGGATCGCCAAACTGCCGCTGCACAACCAGCCCGGCGCGCTCTGGCAATACGGCCATTCCACCGACATTCTGGCGCGCGTGATGGAGGTCGCCACCGGCGAGAAATTCTCGACGATCGAACGCAAGAAGCTGCTTGACCCGCTCGGCATGAAGGACACCGGCTTCTTCGTCACCGATCCCGAGAAGCAGAAGCTGATGGCCGAGCCGATGCCGAACGACAGCGACTTCCGGGTCGGCCGGATCAACGATCCGACCAAGGTCAAGAAATGGGAATCGGCCAGCGGCGGCATGGTCTCGACCATGGCGGACTATTCGCGCTTCGCCCAGATGCTGCTCAATGGCGGCACCCTCGACGGCAAGACCATCTTGAAGCCCGAGACGTTCAAGGAACTGACCACCGATCGTGTCGGCCCAGGCTCAGGCGTTGCGCGCGACGTCTTCTATTTCCCCGGCGACGGCTTCGGCTTCGGGCTCGGGATCGCGGTGCGTACCGATCCGGGCAATGCCAAGCCGCCTCCGCCTGGCGATCTCGGCGAACTGAAATGGGATGGTGCCAGCGGCTGCTATTACATCATCGACCGCAAGCAGGACTTCTTCTTCATCCTCCTGGAGCAGACGCCGACCGAGCGCCAGCGCATCCAGCGGACGCTGAAGCAGCTCGTCTATGAAGCGCTGGAGAAGTGAGATGCGTGGGTGCCGCGCGTTCGTCGCGGCACTCGTGCTCGCGTCCGTTGCACCGGCTGCGTTGGCCGGCTCACCAGGGCCGGCCGCACACAGCCTCTCGGCGGAGGGCCTCGCCAAGGTCTCCGACTATGTCCGGAACGAGGTCGCGACCGGAAAGATTCCCGGCGCGATCCTGCTGCTTCAGCAGCACGGCAAGCAGGTCTATTACGAGAATTTCGGGGTTCGCGACGTCGCAACCGAACTCTCGATGAGCGCGGATACCATCTTCCGCCTCTATTCGATGTCGAAGCCGATCACGTCAGTCATCGCCATGATGTTGGTCGAGGAGGGCAGGCTCGCGCTCAGCGATCCCGTGTCGAAATACATCCCGGCCTTTGCCGACATGAAGGTCGGCGTCGAAAAGCGCGGCGATGAGGGCAAGGCGGCGATGACGCTGGAGCCGCTCAAGCGTCCGGTGACGATCGAAGACCTGATGCGCCACACCGCAGGCCTGCCTTACGGCTATTATGGCGGCGGTGTCGTGAACAAGACCTACGCCGATGCCGGCCTGTTCGACAACGATCCCGACAATGCCGAATTCACCGCGCGGCTCACGGCACTGCCACTCGCAGAGCAACCCGGCACGCAATGGGACTACGGTCATTCCACCGACGTGCTCGGCCGCATCATCGAGGTGATCACAGGGAAATCGCTGTTTCAGGTCGAGAAGGAACGGCTGCTCGGTCCGCTCGGGATGAACGAGACCGCATTCTATGTTGCCGACCGGGCGAAATGGCCGCTGATCGCCGAGCCGATGCCGAAGGATCGCACGCTCAGCCCGGTCGCAGACGTCAGCGACCCGCGCCAGCCGCTGCGCCGGGAATCCGGCGGCGGCGGCATGGTCGGCACCATCGGCGACTATGCGCGCTTCTCGCAGATGCTGTTGAACGGCGGCAGCTATGGCGGGA
>DASVOL010000856.1:0-1529 GCA_036383375.1 Bradyrhizobium sp.
AGCCCGATCATCGCTTTTCTGGTTTGGCTGGCGTGCGCTCCACTGAGCGGCTTGCTGGCTACGTTGCGATGCAAGCCACAAGCTCGCATCGTGTGATGATTGGTTACGAGCCGGCAACAAAACGGTCAAGAATGCGGCGGCGCTGTTTACATCGATTGTAAAGTGCAGCCGTTGGAATGCGCCTTCGCCCGCTTATACAAGCAAGCATCGTTGAAGATTTCGAAGGCGCAGCACCACGAGCATGTCGGCAACTTCCGGAGACAACATCGGCGCGGCGGGAAAGCAGGCCGTATCAGCGCCTGACGCGGCCAAGACGCTCGTCATGCACGGGAATCGCCTCGACAGCCGCGACCTGTTCTCGGCCGAGCGCGAGATCATCATCGTGCATGGCGAGGAGCATTACCGCTTGCGGCTGACTTCGCAGAACAAGCTGATCCTGACCAAGTGACGGCCCCGATGACAATTTGTCGCACGCTTGCTCTGCTCGCGCTCTCCTGTCTGCTGCCGATCGGCGCAGCGGCCGCCGAGGGCATCACCGTGCACGACGCGCGCGACCGCGACGTCGTGATCGACGATCCGACGCGGATCGTCTCGATCGGCGGCGCGATCACCGAGATCCTCTATGCGCTCGGCTTCGAGGACCGCATCGCCGGCGTCGATGCGACCAGCCTCTACCCGCCGTCTGCGCTGCGCGAAAAGCCCGACGTCGGCTACATGCGCCAGCTGTCGCCGGAGGGCGTGCTCGGCCTGCACCCGTCGCTGGTGCTCGCGGTGCAGGGCTCAGGGCCGAAGGAAACTATGGACGTGCTGGAGGCGGCGAAGGTGCCGCTGGTGCTGGTGCCCGAGGCGTTCTCGGAGGCCGGGCTGGTCGAGAAGATCAAACTTGTCGGCCACGCCATGGGCGCCGATCCGCGCGCCGCTTGCCTCGCCACAGCGGTGGAGAGCGATCTCGCGCAACTGCGCACGTTGCGCGCCAAGGTCACAAAGCCGGTGCGCGTGATGTTCGTGATGTCGCTCCTGAACGGCCGGGCGTTGGCCGCGGGCCACAAGACCGCCGCGGACGAGATCATCCAGCTCGCCGGCGGCGTCAACGCGATCGACGGTTACGACGGCTACAAGCCGGTGAATGACGAGGCCATCGTGGCGGCGAAACCGGACGTCGTGCTGTCGATCGATCGCGGCAAGGACTCGCTGACGTCGGATGCCGTGTTCACGCATCCGGCTTTCGCACTGACGCCGGTCGGCACCAACAGGGCCTTCATCTCGATGGAAGGGCTTTATTTGCTCGGCTTCGGACCGCGCACCGCGGCCGCGGCACGGGACCTCTCGGTCAAGCTCTATCCGGCGCTGGCGCCGGAGGCCGCCACCTTCAAGCCGGCGGCGCTGACCGTGAACTGCCGGCAATGAGCGTGCTGGCCGAACGCCCCGCGCGCGCGAACCAACGGCGCGCCGGCATGTCGCTGCGGCCGGCGGCGACACTCACTTTGCTCTGCCTGCTTGCGGCGCTCGCCGCAAGCGCACTGGTCGCC
>DASVOL010000857.1:0-1644 GCA_036383375.1 Bradyrhizobium sp.
TGCGCCCCGGTGATGCTTCCGTCGGCGTCGATCCGGATCGCGCCCGGATGCCCTGCGAGCGGGCTCTGGGCCGGAATCGGACTCATTTCGTGGCCTCGCTCGGCGAGCGCCTTGAAGACCTCTTCACCGGCATCCTTCTCCAGCTTCAGGCTGTCGCGTGAATCGGAGAACGTCTTGCCGAGGAGGAAGCGCGGTCGCGACAGCGCGGTGAGCGGATCCATGTTGTAGTCGATCAGCCTGGTCAGCACTGCCGCGAGCGTCTGCGGCTGGCCGTCGGCCCCCTGCGTGCCGTACAGCAGATGCGGCCGTCCGCCCTTGAGGTACATTCCGGGATTGAGCGTGTGGAACGGCCGCTTGCCTGGCTTGAGGCAGTTGGGGCTGGCCGGGTCGAGATTGAATGAGGCGCCGCGGTTGTGCCAGATGATGCCGGTGTCGCCGGCCACCATGCCGCTTCCCCAGTCGTAGTAGACGGTTTGCAGCATGCTGACGCAATTGCCGTCGCGATCGGTCGCCGCGAGATAGACCGTGTCGCCCTTCTTGAACACATGCGGCCACGGCATCGCCTTCTCCAGGCTGATCGCCTTGGCGCGGCCGTCGAGGTAGCTCGCCGACAGCAGCTGATTGACCGGAACGTCGACGAATTCCGGATCGCCGATGTAGCGGTTGCGGTCGATGAAGGCCTGCTTCACCGCTTCGACCAGCAGGTGATAGTAGTCCGCGCTCCCTTCCGGATATTTCGCGAGCTCGAAGCGGTCGAGGATGCCCATGATTTCGAGCGTCGTGAGACCTTGCGTCGGTGGGCGCAGCCCGAGCAGTTCTCCGCCGCGATAGCTGATCCGCAACGGCGTCTCGTCGCGGGCGCGGCAGCGCGCCAAATCGTCGGTAGTCAGCGGCGAGCCGATCTGCTTCAGTCCGGCCGCGACGCGTGCGGCGAGCTTTCCTTCATAGAAATCGCGCCCGCCGTTCGCCGCCAGCATCTCCAGCGATTTCGCGAGTTCGGGCTGGAGCAGCGGCTCGCCGATTTCGGGCATCCGGCCGCCGGGCATGAAGATGCGCCGGATGTCGGGCCAGTCCTTCAGGTTACTCGCTTCCATGTCTTGCCAGAAGCGTTGCGACGGCGTGACCGGGAATCCCTTGCTGGCGTATTCGATCGGGCGCGCGAACAGCGACGCCCAGCTCTGCTTTCCTGCCCAGGACTTGCGGCTGAAATCGAACGCCTGGTCCCAGACGTCGACGGTCGTCGCCGCGGTCAGCGCCGCCCCCGGCCCACGGACCGGCACCGAGCCGCTGTAGTTCGGCAGGTTCAAGGCGGCCTGGCCTACGCCGGACAGCGTCCGCACATTGCCCTTGCGATCACTGATCACCATAAAGCTGTCGCCGCCGAGGCCACTGAAATGCGGATAGGTCACGCATAGCGTGGCGCCGATCGCGATGACGGCCTCGATCGCATTCCCGCCCTTGCGCAGCACCTCGAGCCCCGCCTGCGTCGCAAGCTCGTGCGGGCTCGTCACCATGCCGGTCTTCGATCGCGCGAGCGCGCCCGTAGTGTCGAGGGCCAAGAGCGGTCTCGGCACGGCCGCGGCAACCGCCGTGAGCATCGACCCGACCAGCAACTCCCTGCGCGACATGCCAAGATTGGCCATT
>DASVOL010000858.1:0-5165 GCA_036383375.1 Bradyrhizobium sp.
GATCTGCAGCCACTGATTGAGATAGAGCTGATAGACCGCGATCGCGATGAAGATCGTCACGATGATCGTGAAGTAGAGAATCTCGGAGACGAAGCTGTCCCAGTTGCGTTCCTGCAGCGCGTTGTAGAAGCGGTTGTTCCAGGAGTTCAGCAGGACATTGATGGCCACCGTCGCGAGTTCGATGACGATGACCGCGGCGAGCAGGGCCAGGCCCGCCCATTTGTCCTCGGAACGGAAATAGGGTGCGGCAATCCTCCACACGGTTTTGAGCGTCGCGCCGATACCATTCACAGAATTCTTCTCCTCGGACGGCCTGTAAGGCACTGAAAAATATTATAAATTCTCTTTTGATAGACTAAAGTCGCAAAAAGCTGTCCCTGCGGCATCTTGTCCATGGTGCGACATTCACTCTAGCATGCCGCCGACGGCGAAGGCTGGGGGCCGTTCATTTAGCGGCATTGTGAGCGTTTTGGGGCTTGGGTCTGCGCTCACGGTTTTCATCACACGCTTGTGCTCTCCAGCATGCAGACGCGTTGACCAACCACGCTGGTCGGCCGTTCGAACAATGACGTGGGGAGGAAACTGCAATGTGGAATCAAATTTATAATCCGCTGGGGAACGCTGCGCTGTCGACGATCGCAGCCGCCATCCCCGTTGTGACACTGCTGGTGCTGATCGCCAGCGGCAAGGTCAAGGCTCACATCGCCGCGATCATTGCTCTGATCGTCGCCAACATCATCACGATTTTCGTCTTTACCATGCCGGCGGGCATGTCGATCCGTGCGTCGCTGCTCGGCGTCGTGGTCGGCTTCTTCCCGATCGGCTGGATCGTGCTCAACGTCATTTTCCTCTACCGCATCACCGTCGAGACCGGACGGTTCGAACTGCTGCAACGCGCGATCGGCGGCGTCACCACGGACCGCCGTCTTCAGTTGCTGCTGATTGCGTTCTCGTTCGGCGCGTTCTTCGAAGGCGCGTCCGGCTTCGGCACGCCGGTTGCGATCACAGGTGCGGTCCTGATCGGCCTCGGCTTCTCGCCGCTGGCGGCCTCCGGCCTGTCGCTGATCGCCAACACCGCGCCGGTCGCCTTCGGCGCGCTCGGCACGCCCATCCAGGGCCTCGCCTCGGTCACCGGGCTCGACCCCTACCTCCTTGGCGCCATGGTCGGCCGGCAGCTGCCGCTGTTCTCGCTGATCGTGCCGTTCTGGGTGGTGTGGGCGTTCGCGGGCTGGCGCGGCATGAAGGAAGTCTGGCCGGCGATCCTGGTCACCGGCGTGTCGTTTGCGGTGCCGCAATTCGTGATCTCGAACTACATCAATCCCTGGATCGTCGATATCGGCGCCTCGCTGATCTCGATGGGCGCGCTGATCCTGTTCCTCAAGGTCTGGCAGCCGCGTCAGCTCTGGCTGTCGCCCGCGCTGCGCGGCCGCGATGAATCGGCGGCGACGATGGCCGCCGCCAAGCCGCTCGACAAGACGCCGTTGACCCAGGGCGAATTGTGGAGCGCGCTGCTGCCATGGATCATCGTCTGCATCCTGATGCTGATCTGGGGCAACGGTGCCTTCAAGGCCTGGGCGAATGCCAACTTCGTCTGGAACTATTCGGTCCCCGACCTCGACAAGCTGATCTTCAAGGTGCCGCCGGTGGTGGCCAAGCCGACGCCGGAAGGCGCGGTGTTCGGCTTCACCTATTTGTCGTTCACCGGCACGGGATTGCTGATCGCCGCGATCATCTCGGGTCTTCTGATGGGCTTCTCGCCTGCCAAGCTGATCGCCGAATATGGCCGCACCATCCGCCTGTGCGCGATCTCGCTGATCACGATCTCGGCGATGCTGGCGATCGGCACGCTGACCCGGCTCTCCGGCGTCGACGCCACCCTCGGCCTCGCCTTTGCCGCGACCGGCGTGCTGTACCCGTTCTTCGGCACGCTGCTTGGCTGGCTCGGCGTGGCGCTGACCGGATCGGACACCTCGTCCAACATCCTGTTCGGCAATCTGCAGAAGATCACCTCCGAGCAACTCGGCCTGCCGCCGATCCTGATGGCGGCGGCGAACTCCTCGGGCGGCGTGATGGGCAAGATGATCGACGCGCAATCGATCGTCGTCGCCTCGACCGCGACCAACTGGTACGGCCACGAGGGCTCGATCCTGCGCTACGTGTTCCTGCACTCGATCGTGCTGGCGTGTCTGGTCGGTCTGTTCGTGACCCTGCAGGCCTATGTCTACCCGTTCACCGCGATGGTTCTGAAATAACGAGGCGAGGCGTCGCCCAAACGGAGATCCCCGCGGGTGCGAGCCCGCGGGGATTCTGCTTTTCAAGCGCTTTTTCTCGTCCCGCCATTCTGGCCAATCGCAGCCTCGTCCCATACAAGGGCGGCGTCAGAGCATGATCCGGAAAGTGGAAGCAGGTTTTCCGAATAGATCATGCTCAAAAGCGGCTCTGGGAATGGCATGATCTCGATGAAGCGGATTCTGAACGGCGGCGTGGCCGCGTTGGCGCTGGTTGCAGCGGCTGTTGGCGCGAGGCCGGTGCAGGCCCAGGAAGATTTCCCGTTCGGTTTCGTGATGACGCTCGATGCCGCGCGCATGGCGGGCTCCAAGCGGATTCCCTCGATCGAGGTCGGCGACAATGGCGAGGTGATCCTCGAGCTGTGGTGCGACGGCGGCAAGGGCCAGTTCTCGGTTGCCGGCAACACCATCGTGTTCGTTCCCGGCGCGATGGAGAACCGCACCTGCACGCCGGACCGGGCGCAGGCCGACAAGGATCTGCTCACCTCGCTCGGCGATATCACGAGCTGGCGGCGGCAGGGTGATCAGGTCACGTTCGTGGGGAGCAAGTCGTTGCGTTTCGTGATCAACAGCAACTAGGGCATGATCCGGAAAAGTGTGAAGCGGTTTTCCGAAAAGATCATGCCCAAGCAAGACGCGTCTCGCGCGGGGCCCTCAGGGCGTCGCGACCAATCCGCTTGCGGTGGCAACGATCCAGCGATTGCCCCAGCGCACGATGGAATCGACCCGGCCGAGGCCAGGGACGACGTCGCCGCGTGCAGCCATCTTGACGCCCTCCGGCCCCTCGAGCACGGCGGTGCCGTCGCGGACTTCGACCACCGACCATCCGGGGACGGTGCTCGGCCGCGTCTCTGGGGTCGCCGCCACGGGCTGCTTCGGGCCCAGCGCCATGGCTTGCGCGTTCAGGGTCGTCGGCGCGGCGCCGAGCACCTGCGGGCGCGGATTGGCTACCGATTTGGGAATGCTCCCGGTGACGGCGGGGTCGGCGTTGGAGGCGGTACGGCGCGGGCTCTCGCTCTTCCGGCTCGGGGGCGCCTCCGCGACGTGCGGGACAGGCGCCTCCTTCTGGGCCACCGGGACCGGCGCTGCAAAGTCATGCCAGTTGGCGCCGCCGGTCCATCCCAGCACGAAGCTTGCGGCGAGCGCAGTGGCTGCCAGCAGCGCGGTGCCGATCCGGTCGGCGAACGGCTCCCGCAGCAGCAAAGCGGCGTCGTGATTTTCGCCTGAGACGTCCCAGAGGTCCGCCGTCTGCGCCGGCGAATGACCCTCCGTCACATCCGTTGGCCAGATGCTCCCAGGACTGATCGGCTCGCGGTCTTGCATGGCGTGACCTGTGTTCGGTGACGCAAAGGATGATCCTCGAAACTAAATCGAGCCTTAATTTTCGGTGACCGAACTGCGGCAGCACGAAGTCTTTTGGTCGCAGGCCCCGTAAATTGACGGGACGGCGAGCGCAGCCGACAATCGCGACGACGCTCCTGCATTGGGCCAGAGATGCACAAGCCTGACATCAGCATCGCCCCCGAAGACCCGCGGCAGGCGGACGTGCGGCAGCTGATCGATCTGTCGGACGCCCACATGCAGGCGCTGTATCCGCCTGACAGCAATCACCTCGCGGCCGTCGAGACGCTGGCCGCCCTGGACACGGTCTTCCTCGTCGCGCGGCGCGATGGCGAGGTGCTCGGCTCGATCGCCTTCCGCCTGATCGCGCCCGACCGTGCCGAGATGAAGCGGATGTTCGTGCGTGCCGACGCGCGCGGGCACGGGCTCGGCCGCCGCCTGCTCGACGCGCTGGAAGACGCCGCGCGCAGCCGGATGATCGCGCGCATCAGCCTGGAAACCGGGATCCGGCAGCCGGAGGCGATCGGGCTCTATCGCGCCGCCGGCTACCTGGAATGTCCGCCGTTCGCCGACTACGCGCCCGATCCGCTCAGCCTGTTCATGACCAAGCGTCTTTAACGCCGAGCGGTCGTTTCCGGACGCCGTCACCGCAAAGCGGGTCGTCGGGGCGCGCGGGCGCCGCTATAGCGATGGCATGCTCGAGTTCGCCGCCCAGTATGCAGCCTTTCAACGCCGCGACCCGGCCTGGGACGGCGTCGTGTTCGTCGCGGTCCGGACCACGGGCGTGTACTGCCGTCCGGTGTGCCGGGCGCGTACGCCGCTCGCCCGTAATGTGCGGTTCTATGGCAGCGCGGCATCGGCCGAGCGCGCCGGCTACCGGCCTTGCCTGCGCTGCCGCCCCGAGGCGGCGCCGTTCTGCCCGGCGTGGAAAGGCACCAGGACGACGGTCGAGCGCGCGCTGGCGCTGATCGAAGCGGGCGCACTCGACCGCGGCAAGGTCGACGCGTTGGCCGATCGGCTCGGTGTCGGCGCGCGGCATCTGTCGCGGCTGTTCGCCGAGCATCTCGATGCCTCGCCGCTGCAGGTCGCGCTCTCGCTGCGCGTGCAGCGCGCCAAGCGCCTGATCGATGGGAGCGATCTTTCGCTCTCCCTGGTGGCGCAGCGCGCCGGCTTCTCCAGCGCACGGCGCATGAACGCCGCATTCGCAAAACTCTACGGCCGCTCGCCGGTCTCGCTGCGGCGGAAGCGATCGCAAAGTATGACGATGCAATGAGCCTGAAGGAGATCGACAATGGCCAAGAGCTACGGCACCGTCAGTGCCGAACAGAAACTCAGGATGAGCGGCCTCGCATTCGTGCAAGGGCTCGCCTCTGGTGCCTTGCCGCTCAACACCATCGCGCGCACGCTCGGCTATGACGTCACCGAGGCCGAACACGGCCGCGTCGTCGTCACGCTGCTGCCGACGGATGCACATCTCAATCCGGCCGGCACCGTGCATGGCGGGCTCACCGCGACGCTGCTCGACAGCTGCATGGG
>DASVOL010000859.1:0-1818 GCA_036383375.1 Bradyrhizobium sp.
CAGCGACATGAGAAGCAGAATGACGATCAAGGCGCTGTAACCGCCGTCACCGATCGCGCCCGTGTTGTGCACGGCGTCGGTTCCGGAGGCGTTGCTGGCGGCAAGCATCGCAAAGCCGATGATCGGCTGCGAGACGCCGGCGAAGATTCCGGCAGCGGTGGTATTCACAGAGGCGCCGACACCGATCAGCTCGGAGGTGTAGAGCTTCTTCACGCATTTCAGCACCAGCGGGACGGTGCCGCCGGCGACGAGCCCCAAGGCCGTGAACACGACGGTGACGTAGGCGAGACCAAATGTCCGGGCAATCGGCGGCAGCAACAGCGCGATCAGCAGCATGCGTAATACGCAAATGCCGATCAACGCGCGGTCGAGCGCCGCCGCGGCACGATCGGCAGCGTGACCGAGGAAGATCGAGCCGAGCGCATTGCCGATCATGAAGGCGAGCAGCGGCGTTCCGGCAGCGGTCGGGGAGATATGGAAGAAGTGGGCGACCATCGGAATGCCCCAGACGCCCGACAGCGTCGTCACGACCGCGAAGTGCGACGCGAACGTCATTGCGCAGCCCCAGTTCGCGACATGGGCCAGCGATTGCCGCGCAGCGATCACGACGCCCTTCAGCGTCTTGTTGCTGTGCGAAGCCGGATCTGGCTTGAGCGCGAGCTTGGCGAAGGCGAGGTTGGCAAGACCAATGCAGGCGATGAACAGGAAGCAGGCCCGCCAGCCGAACCCCGAGACGGCGGCTGCGAGCGGCGTGGTCGCAATTACGCCTCCGACATAGCCGGAGACCTGCGAGATGCCAGACATCATGCCGAACCGCTCGTCAGCGAAGCTTTGTGCCACGAGCTTCAGGAGCGCCGTGAAGACCAGCGCATCGCCGCAGGCGACAATCAGGCGCGCAGCAAAAACGTCGAGCAGGTTCGGCGCCAGCGCGAACGCTGCGCTGCCGAGCGACGAGGCGATCATGCTGACGAGGACAACGCGCTTGACGCCATAACGATCGACCAGCAGGCCGGCCGGAATCTGCATCAAGGTGTAGCCCCAGAAATAGCTCGAGGCGAGCATCGCAACACCGGCCGCATCGGTGTTGAAGTCGTGCATGAAACTGAGGCTGACCGATTGCGGTGACACGCGCTGCAGGAAAGCAATGGCGTAGGCGATGGCCACCGCCGTCCAGGCGAGATAGGCGCGGTCGGTGAAGCGCGACGTCGGGGCGTAAACGGCTTGTTGTCCGAGCATCGACATCACACCCTCGCGTAACCTACGGAGAACAGGGCATCTGCTGAATTCGGAATCTTCCGCGACATCGCGGCATCGACCAGCGATGCGGTGCCACGATAGGCCTGCCGATGGTGTTTAATATGGCCGTAAGCGCCCCGCATGATCATATCGGGCAGTTCGAGCGGCTTGCCCGGATAAAGCGAGGTGCACATCTCGACACAGGCCGCCTGTAATGCCGGGTCCTGCGCATCGTCGAGCAATGATGGGGAAACTTTCTCGCAAATTTTAGCGTTCGCTGCCCAGACGATCGGATTGCGGGTCCGCCAGCCGTAGAGCACGTTGCCGTCGGCCCTCTCGGCGGCGCCGGAGCATCTCAGAACTTCCGCCGTAAAGAAGCCGTAGAGGCCGCGGCCCTGATGCGCCGGGAGTACTTCCGTGCCGCTGCGATAGATTCCGAGCCCGGCCGACATCTGCAGGATGCGGTAGACCGAGAAGGCCACGAGGCCGGAGCCGTCATAGACGAGGATCAGGCTGTACTTCTTGTCGAAGGGTGAGGAGGTTGCCGTCCAGTGCGGCTCGGTGGCCTGCCAGTTGACGGCA
>DASVOL010000860.1:0-2609 GCA_036383375.1 Bradyrhizobium sp.
CAATGACCATGTCGCGCTGACCTATTTCGGCGAGGGCGCCGCCAATCAGGGCCAGGTCTACGAGACTTTCAACATGGCGGCGCTGTGGAAGCTGCCGGTCATCTTCATCATCGAGAACAACCGCTATGCCATGGGCACGGCGGTGACCCGCTCTGCCGCCAAGTCGGAAGAGCTGTTCAATCGTGGTTCCGTCTATGGCATTCCGGGCGAGCAGGTCGACGGCATGGATGTGCGCGCGGTGAAGGCCGCCGGCGACAAGGCAATCGCCTGGTGCCGCGCCGGCAAGGGCCCCTATATCCTGGAAATGCAGACCTACCGTTATCGTGGCCACTCGATGTCGGACCCGGCCAAATATCGCACCCGTGAGGAGGTCGAGAAGGTCCGTCACGACCAGGACCCGATCGAGCAGGTCCGCAATCGGCTGCTCGCCGCGAAGGTGAGCGAGCAGGAGTTGAAGGATATCGACGCTCAGGTGCGCGAGATCGTCAATGCCGCGGCGGACTTCGCCCAGCACGATCCCGAGCCCGATGTGTCCGAGCTCTACACCGACGTCTACCGCTAAGCGCGCGCAAGCTTTTATTTCGGAGTTACCATGCCCATTCAAGTGCTGATGCCCGCGCTGTCGCCCACGATGGAGAAGGGCAACCTCGCCAAATGGCTGAAGAAGGAAGGCGACACCATCAAGTCCGGTGACGTCATCGCCGAGATCGAGACCGACAAGGCGACCATGGAGGTCGAGGCGACCGACGAGGGCACGCTCGGCAAGATCCTGATTCCGGAAGGCACCGCCGACGTTGCGGTGAACACGCCGATTGCCACCATCCTGGCCGACGGCGAAAGCGCCGCCGATCTCGCCAAGGTACCCGCCGCGCCGCAGCCGAAGGCCGCGGAGGCTCCTGCTGCCGAGGCCAAGGCGGAAGCGCCGCAGCCTGCAGCGAAGGCGCCGGCCGCGCCGGTCAGCGAAGCGTTGCCCGATCCGGAGATTCCGGCGGGTACCGAGATGGTCACCCAGACCATTCGCGAGGCGCTGCGCGATGCGATGGCCGAGGAGATGCGGCGCGACGGCGACGTCTTCATCATGGGCGAGGAGGTCGCCGAGTATCAGGGCGCCTACAAGGTGACGCAGGGGCTGCTGCAGGAATTCGGCGCCCGGCGCGTGATCGACACGCCGATCACCGAGCACGGCTTTGCCGGCGTCGGCGTCGGCGCCGCGATGGCGGGCTTAAAGCCGATCGTCGAGTTCATGACCTGGAATTTCGCGATGCAGGCGATCGACCAGATCATCAACTCCGCCGCCAAGACGTTGTATATGTCCGGCGGCCAGATGGGATGCTCGATCGTGTTCCGCGGCCCGAACGGCGCCGCCGCGCGCGTTGCCGCCCAGCACAGCCAGGACTACGCCGCCTGGTACTCGCAGATCCCGGGCCTCAAGGTGATCGCGCCGTACTCGGCCGCCGACTACAAGGGCCTGCTCAAGGCCGCGATCCGCGATCCCAATCCGGTGGTGTTCCTCGAGAACGAGATGCTGTACGGCCACACCGGCGAGGTGCCGAAGCTCGACGATTTCGTGATTCCGATCGGCAAGGCGCGGATTGCGCGCGCCGGCAAGGATGTCACGCTCGTGTCGTGGGCGATGGGCATGTCCTACGCGCTGAAGGCTGCCGATGAACTCGCCAAGGAGGGCATCGAGGCCGAGGTGATCGATCTCCGCACCATCCGTCCGATGGACACCGAGACGATCATCAACTCGGTGAAGAAGACCGGCCGCGCGGTCACGGTGGAGGAGGGCTGGCAGCAAAGTGGCGTCGGCTCCGAGGTCGCCGCGCGCATCATGGAGCATGCCTTCGACTATCTCGATGCGCCGGTCGCGCGCGTCTCGGGCAAGGACGTGCCGATGCCCTATGCCGCGAACCTCGAAAAGCTCGCTCTGCCCTCCGTCGCCGAGGTGGTCGCGGCCGCCAAGGCCGTGGCGTACCGGTAACGCCGATGGCCGGTCCCAAGGAGCAGCCGCTGCCGCCCGATGTGATGGGCCGCGACGACGCCGTCGAGGTGCTGCGCGCCTTTGTCGTCGACGGCGGCCTGTCGATCGCGTTCCAGCGCGCCTTCGAGGAGCCGGACATGTGGGGGCTGATGCTCGTCGACATCGCCCGCCACGCTGCCCGCGCCTATTCGCGCGAGAGCGAGTTCACTGAAGACGAGGCGCTCGCGCGCATCGTCGAGATGTTCGAAGCCGAAATCGCCCGGCCGACCGACATGGGCCAAACCAAACCGCGGTCGCAACAAGGTCACTGACAATGCCGATCAATATTCTCATGCCCGCGCTGTCGCCGACGATGGAAAAGGGCAACCTCGCCAAGTGGCTCAAGAAAGAGGGCGACAAGGTCAAGTCCGGCGACGTGATCGCTGAGATCGAGACGGACAAGGCGACGATGGAAGTCGAAGCGGTCGACGAAGGCACGATCGCCAAGATCCTGGTGCCCGAAGGCACCCAGGACGTGCCGGTCAACGACGTCATCGCCGTGATGGCAGGCGACGGCGAGGATGTGAAGGCGGCGGCCAGCGCCGGAGCGGGCGCCGCACCGGCCGCCAAGCCCGCCGAGGCCCCGAAG
>DASVOL010000861.1:0-3110 GCA_036383375.1 Bradyrhizobium sp.
CCGATATTGCCGTAGAAGACCTCGCCGACATGGAGGCCGACATAGGCCGTGGTGGTCGGCCGGTTCTCGTTCTCGCGGCGATCGTTCAGCACGCGCATGTTATGGCGGAATCTGTGCTCGGCGCGCAGTGCCGCGCGCCTGGCGCTCGCCATGTTCTCGCCGGTGAACATCGCCAGCACGCCGTCGCCGATCAGCTTCAGCACCTCGCCGCCGGCATCATGGATGGCGTCGATCGAGGCTTGCGCGTAGTCGTTGAGGAACGGAATGATCTCATCCGGGCCGATGCGCTCGCTGATCGCGGTCGAGCCGCGCACGTCGGAATACCACAGCACAGCCTTGATCTTCTCGGTGATGCCGCGCTGCATGCGCCCGCGCAGCACCTGCTCCGCCGTCTCGCGGCCGAGATAGACCCGTCCGAGCGTGCGGGCGATCTCGACCTGGGCGGCCGATTTGATCGCGAGCCCGAGCACCGGCACCAGGTCGCGCAGCGCCGACATATGGTTCTCGTCGAAGCCGTCCGAACGGCGGGTGGTGTAGTAGGCGTAGAAGCAGTCCATCTCGCCGATCGTCCCGGCCTCGCCGAAGCGATGCACAAAGGCGGCGAAGTGCTTGTGGCCCTTCTCGGCGAGGTCGCCGATCATCGAAAAATCGTGCGAGCCGTTGAGATCGATCACCATCTCGTCATGGCCGTTTTCGAGCATGTGATGGAACGCGGACCGCCGCCAGTTCTGGCTGGCCTCGCCGCTGCTGGTCGAGCCGTATTCGAAGATGTCGGCCTCGTTGCTCTCGCCGTCGTTCCAGCGGAAGCCGCGGCCCTCGAAGATCGGGTGCAGGGTGTCGATGAAGACGATCGCCCGCGACAACGGCATGCCGGCGGCCCGGCAGCGCTCGCAGAAGCCGCGCAGCAGGTCGTTTTCCGGCAGGCCGGTCAGACCCTGGCGGACCAGCCAATTCATGAGGCGCAAACGGGGCGTGAGTTCCATGCGCAGGATTATGCCGGGCAATTGGTGCGGGAGGAAGGGCTGGTCGTCGCGTGACAGATGCGGACGCCCGTCCGGCATTGCAAGCCGTCCCGCCGCATCATTTTCGGGCGGAACGACGCCGCCGAATGCCGGCGATTCCGCTTCCCTTTGCCCCGGCCTTCGCGCACAAGAGCCGCATGGAAAACGACGCTGGCCAGCCGAACCCGATCCGACGCCTCGTGCGATGGGCGATCACCCCGCCGCAATCCTATGGGGTCTATCTGGCCGGCATCATCCTGGTCTACGCCCTGTCGTTCTACGCCGGCACGATGAAGCCGAAGCACACGCCGGCTCCGCCGGTGACCGCGCCGTCCGCCCCGCATAGTTGATCAGGCAGGCCTGGTCTCCGACGTCGCGATCCAGATTCCGGCGAACACCGCGATCAGACCGACCACCAGATTGGCGGTGATCGGCTCGCCGACCAGCTGCTTCGCCAGCAGCCCGGCGGCGATCGGATTGACCGTCATGGTGTTGGCGACGCGGGTCGGCGAGGCCCGCTCGAGCGCCAGCACCCACAGGATGAAGGCCAGCGCGCCGCCGGCCATCCCGAGATAGAGCCCCGCGATCCACTGCGATGGGCCGAATTCGCGGAGCGTCGCCAGGCTGCCGGTGAACATCCCGACCGCCACCAGCGCCGCCGCGCCCGCGCCCATGCCCACCGTGAGGAAACCGAGCGCGCTGGAGCGGCGGATCAACGGTCGCGACAGCACGTTATAGAACGCCATGCAGAGCACCGCGGCGGCCATGATCAATTCGCCGCGCCATGCCCCCTGTGGCGCCGCCGACAGCCCGGATGCGAGCGCAGCGGCCACGCCGAGCACCGCAATCGAAACCCCGGCCGACTTGCGCATCGTCAGCGGCTCGATGCCGAGCAAGGCGCCGACCACCATGGTGGAGAGCGGCAACGTCGCCAGCGCAAGGCTGGCGCGTGCTGCCGTCGTGTACGACATCGCGATGTTGTAGAGCACGAAGAACACGCCGAAGAAGGCGATCCCGAGCGCCGCGACCGCAAGTAAATCCTCGCGCCGCGGCCACTTCGCGCGAAGCAGGACCGCGGCGGGAAGCACGCAGAGAAAGCCGATCGCCCAGCGCAGGATCGCAAGCGTGATCGGGTCGGCATTGCCTGCCAGGTAGCGTGTGATCGCTGCCGCGGTGCCGCCGAGGCAGCTCGAGACCAGTGCAATCGCAACGCCGATCCACTCGCCCATCCCGGTCCCCATGCGTTTCTTGCTCGCTTGTGGCATCTTGCCGAGAGAAGTCGTTCCGGCAACTACCTGGAAGGTATTCATGTCGCAGCAGCGCGATTTTGCAGCCAGCCTGCGCTGGTGGCGGCAGCGCAAGGGGCATTCGCAACTCGAGCTCGCCGGACGCGCGGAGATCTCGCAGCGCCATCTGAGCTTCCTCGAGCTCGGCCGCGCCGCACCGAGCCGCGACATGGTGATCCGGCTCGCCGCGGCGCTCGACGTGCCGTTGCGCCAGCAGAACGCGCTGCTGGTCGCGGCCGGGTTCGCACCGGTGTGGCGGCATACCGATCTCGCCGCGCCTGAGCTCGCGCAAATCCGTTACGCGCTCGATTTCATATTGGCGCAGCAGGAGCCCTTCCCTGCGGTCGTGGTCGACCGGCACTGGAATCTGCTGCTCGTCAATAAAGGCGCCGGGCAGCTGGTGGAATTCCTGGTCGGGCCACTCGCGCCTGGCACGGCGGTCAATCTCGCCGACGCGCTGGTCGCGCCCGGCGTGCTACGGCCCTATCTCACCAACTGGGCCGAGGTGGCCGGCTACTTCGTCCGCAGCGTCGAGGCCGATGCCGCCGCCGACGGCACCACCGCGACGGCGGAATTGCTCAAGCGCCTGCTGGCTTATGACGGTGTCGAGGCCGCATTGGCCGCGCCGCCGGGGCCTACATCCGGGCCGGTGCTGCCGATGCTATTCCGCAAGGGCGACGTCCACCTGCAGCTGTTCACCACCATCGCAACGCTGGGAACGCCCCAGGACGTCACCTTGCAGGAGCTGCGCATCGAGAGCTTCTTTCCGATGGACGACGCGACCGCGCAGATCTTTCGAGATTGGTCGAAAGCGTGCGGTCCA
>DASVOL010000862.1:0-7178 GCA_036383375.1 Bradyrhizobium sp.
AGAGCGGCATCCGGTTGACGAGGCCGCCATAGGCCGCGATCTCGCGGGTGTGCATGCGGTCGTAGACGATGCCGACGCAGAGGAACAGCGCGCCGGAGACGATGCCGTGCGAGATCATCTGGAACATGCCGCCGGCGACGCCCTGCATGGTGCCGGCGAAGATGCCCATGGTGACGAAGCCCATATGCGCGACCGAGGAGTACGCGATCAGCTTCTTCATATCCTCCTGCATCATCGCCACCAGCGAGGTGTAGATGATGGCGATGACGGAGAGCGTGAAGATCAGCGGCGCGAAGTCATGCGAGGCCAGCGGGAACATCGGCAGCGAGAAGCGCAGGAAGCCGTTGCCGCCCATCTTCAGCAGGATCGCGGCCAGGATCACCGAGCCCGCCGTCGGCGCTTCGACGTGCGCGTCAGGCAGCCAGGTGTGCACCGGCCACATCGGCATCTTCACCGCGAACGAGGCGAAGAAGGCCAGCCACGCCCAGGTCTGCATCGACCGCGGCACTGCGGTGTGCATCAGGGTCGGGATGTCGGTGGTGCCGGCGTTCCAGTACAACGCCATGATGGCGAGCAGCATCAAGACCGAGCCGAGGAACGTGTAGAGGAAGAATTTGAACGAGGCGTAGACCCTGCGCGGACCGCCCCAGACGCCGATGATCAGGAACATCGGGATCAGGCCGCCCTCGAAGAACAGATAGAACAGCACGAGGTCGAGCGCCGAGAAGGTGCCGACCATCAGCGTTTCCAGGATCAGGAACGCCATCATGTATTCGCTGACGCGCTGCGTCACCGACTTCCAGCTCGCGATGATGCACAGCGGCATGATCGCGGTGGTCAGGATGATCAGCGGCAGCGAGATGCCGTCGATACCCATGTGATAGGTGATGCCGGTGGCGAGCCAGGACGTCTTCTCGACGAACTGGAAGTCGGACTGCGCGGGATCGAAACGCGCCACCAGGATCAGCGACACCGCGAAGGTGATCAGCG
This sequence comes from Bradyrhizobium sp., assembly GCA_036383375.1. Taxonomy (GTDB): domain Bacteria; phylum Pseudomonadota; class Alphaproteobacteria; order Rhizobiales; family Xanthobacteraceae; genus Bradyrhizobium. Next base: position 991 of record DASVOL010000862.1, read on the forward strand.
TGGTCCACAGCGCGATCCAGCGCGCCGTGCGGCTTGCGGTCTCGTCGCCGCCCCGCGCCAGCAGGTAGACGAGGATCGCGCCGACCGCCGGCAGGAAGGTCGTGACGGAAAGGATGGGCCAGGTTGTCATTTACTGGCCTCCCAAGCCGAACATGAACCAGGTGATCAATCCGGCGGCCCCGATCAGCATCGCGAACGCGTAGTGATAGAGGTAGCCGGTCTGCAATTTGACGACGTTGCGGGTGACGTCGAGCACGCGGGCCGAGACGCCGTCAGGACCGAAGCCGTCGATGACGAAGCCATCGCCCTTCTTCCACAGCGTGTAGCCGAGCCACTTCGCCGGGCGCACGAAGATCCAGTCGTACAGCTCGTCGAAGTACCATTTGTTGAGCAGGAACTGGTACAGCATCGGCTGCTGGTTCGCGAGCTCGACCGGCAGATACGGCCTTGCATAGTAGAAGATGTAGGAGACAAGGAAGCCCAACACCATCATGACGAACGGCAGCTGCCCGAGCAGGAACGGCATATGTTCCATATCTTCGAGGATGTGAGGATTCATCTTCACTGACTCACGGAAGAATTCCTCGACACCGTGAGGGCTCGCGAACACCTCCTTGAACGGATAGCCGGCGAGGATCGACCCGGCCGCGAGGATGCCGATCGGAACCAGCATCCACAACGGGCTCTCGTGAGCCGCTTCGTAGTGCTTCTGGTCGTGCGGCTGGCCGAAGAACGTCTTAAAGATCAGACGCCAGGAGTAGAACGAGGTTAGGCCTGCGGCGACGATCGTCAGCAGATAGGCGTAGATCGCAATCGGGTTATGCGAAGCATAAGCGGCTTCGATGATGGCATCCTTCGAGAAGAAGCCGGCGAATCCCGGCACACCAGTGAGCGCCATCGTACCAATCGCCATCACCGCAAACGTGTACGGGATCTTGCGCCACAGGCCGCCCATGTTGCGGATGTCCTGCTCGTGGTGCATCGCGTAGATCACGGAACCGGAGCCCAAGAACAGCAGCGCCTTGAAGAAGGCGTGCGTGAACAGATGGAACATGCCGACCGAATAGGCCCCTGCACCCATCGCCACGAACATGTAGCCGAGCTGCGAACAGGTCGAATACGCAACGATCCGCTTGATGTCGTTCTGCACCAGGCCGATCGTCGCGGCGAAGAACGCGGTGGTCGCGCCGAAGAACATCACCACCGCCTGCGCGGTCGGCGACAGCTCAAACAGCGGCGACAGGCGGGCCACCATGAAGACGCCCGCGGTGACCATGGTCGCGGCGTGGATCAGCGCCGACACCGGGGTCGGGCCTTCCATCGCGTCCGGCAACCAGGTGTGCAGCAGGAACTGGGCCGACTTGCCCATCGCGCCCATGAACAGGAACAGGCAGGTCAAGGTCAGCGCATCAGGATGCCAGCCGAAGAAGTCGATGGTCTTGCCGGTGAGGCCAGGCGCGGCATGGAAGATGGTCTCGAAATCGGTCGAGCCGACCAGCGCGAAGATCGCGAAGATGCCGAGCGCGAAGCCGAAGTCGCCGACGCGGTTGACCACGAAGGCCTTGATCGCCGCCGCATTCGCCGACGGCTTCTGGTACCAGAACCCGATCAGCAGGTAGCTGGCGAGACCGACACCCTCCCAGCCGAAAAACAGCTGCACGAGGTTGTCCGAGGTCACCAGCATCAGCATGGCGAAGGTGAACAGCGAGAGATAGCCGAAGAAGCGCGGCCGGTTCGGGTCCTCGTCCATATAGCCGATGGAATAGAGGTGGACGAGCGCGGACACGGTGTTGACCACGACCAGCATCACCGCCGTCAGGGTGTCGACCCGCAGTGTCCAAGCCACCTGCAGGTCGCCCGAGGTGATCCAGGGCAGCAGCACGACGCGCGCGTCATGGTGCATGAAGCCGACGTCGACCAGCGTGAACCAGGACAGTGCCGCCGAGACGAACAGCAGGCCGGTGGTGATCAGCTCGGCAAGCCGCGATCCGGCCGCCGCCGGCTCGGCGACGTTGTGGTCGTCATGGCCATGATCATCATGGCCGTGGTCGTCGTGGGCTGCCGACGCATGAGCGTCAGAAGCATGGGCGTCGCCATGCGCATCGCCGTGGTGGTCGACAGTGTCGCCGCTCGGGCAGCGTGCGTGCGCGCCGACCAGCGAGATGATGCCTGCGAGGATGGCGCCCAGCAGTGGCAGGAATACGATTGCCTGTATCATTTGCCGGACTAGCCCTTCATCAGATTGACGTCTTCAACCGCGATCGAACCGCGGTTGCGGAAATACACCACCAGCACGGCAAGGCCGATCGCGGCCTCGGCTGCGGCCACCGTCAGCACCAGCAGCGCGAACACCTGGCCGACGATGTCGCCGAGGAAGGTCGAGAACGCCACCAAATTGATGTTGACCGAGAGCAGGATCAGCTCGATCGACATCAGGATGACGATGATGTTCTTGCGGTTGAGGAAGATGCCGAGAATCCCGAGCGTGAACAGGATCGCGCCGACCGCCAGATAGTGCCCTAGCCCGATGGTCATTTCACCCACTCCGCCGCGTCGGCATCCTGCAGGCCCTGCCCCGACGCCACCTTGCGCATCGCCATCGCCATTTCCGGCGTGCGCGCGTTCTGCACGTTGATGTTCTGCCGCTTGACGTTTGCCTTGTGGCGCAGCGTCAGCACGATGGCGCCGATCATCGCGACCAGCAGCACCATGCCAGCGAGCTGGAAGTAATGGATGTACTTCGTATAGAGCACGAGGCCGAGCGCCTCGGTGTTGCTGATATTGGTCGGGATCGCCGCCGTGATCGTCTTGGTGACCTGCGGGTTGATCACCCAGGCGCCGACCACCAGCAGCAGCTCGAACAGGAAGATGCCGCCGATCACGATGCCTACGGGCAGATACTGGATGAAGCCCTCGCGCAGTTCGACGAAGTCGACGTCGAGCATCATGATCACGAACAGGAACAGCACCGCGACGGCGCCGACATAGACCACGATCAGCATCATCCCGAGGAACTCGGCGCCCATCAGGATGAACAGGCCCGAGGCGTTGACGAACGCCAGGATCAAGTACAGCACGGAGTGCACGGGATTGCGCGAGACAATCACCATGACCGCCGAGGCCACGCAGGCCGCGGCGAAAAGATAGAAGAACAGCGCCGGAAGGATCATGCCCTCACCTCACCGGTACGGCGCGTCGAGCGCGATCGACTTCGCAATCTCGCGCTCCCAGCGGTCGCCATTGGCGAGCAGCTTCGCCTTGTCATAGTAGAGTTCCTCGCGGGTCTCGGTCGCGAATTCGAAATTCGGTCCCTCGACGATGGCGTCGACCGGGCATGCTTCCTGGCACAGCCCGCAATAGATGCACTTCACCATGTCGATGTCGTAGCGCACCGTGCGGCGGGTGCCGTCGTTGCGGCGCGGGCCGGCCTCGATCGTGATCGCCTGCGCCGGGCAGATCGCCTCGCACAGCTTGCAGGCGATGCAGCGCTCTTCGCCGTTCGGATAGCGGCGCAGCGCGTGCTCGCCACGGAAGCGCGGCGAGATCGGGCCCTTCTCGAAGGGATAATTCAGCGTCGGCTTCGGCTTGAAGAAATAGCGCATGGCGAGAACGAACGCCGAGACGAATTCCGAGAGCAGAAGCGAGCGGGCTGTTGCGTTGACGTTGACACTCATGACGGCCTCACTTCGGCGCGATGCCGGCGAACTGCAGCACACCGGCCACGATCACCACCATCGCCAGCGACAGCGGCAGGAACACCTTCCAGCCGAGCCGCATCAGTTGATCGTAGCGGTAGCGCGGCACGATCGCCTTCGCCATCGCGAACATGAAGAACATGAAGAACACCTTGAGGGCGAACCAGACGATGCCCGGAATCCAGGTGAACGGCGGCAAATCGACCGGCGGCAACCAGCCGCCCAGGAACAGGATCGACGCCAGCGCGCACATCGTGGTGATCGCGACATACTCGCCGAGCATGAACAGCAGATACGGCGTCGAGCCGTATTCGGTCATGAAGCCGGCGACCAGTTCGGATTCCGCTTCGACCAGGTCGAACGGCGGACGGTTGGTCTCCGCCAGCGCCGAGACGTAGAACACCACGAACATCGGGAACAGCGGCCACACATACCAGTTCAGGATGGTGAGCTGCGGCAGGCCGATCAGGTGCGCGAGCCCGCGAGAGTTCTGTGCCTCGACTACCGCCGACAGGTTCAGCGAGCCGACGCAGAGCAGCACGGTGATGATGACGAAGCCGATCGAGACCTCGTAGGAGACCATCTGCGCCGCGGAGCGCAACGCGGCCAGGAACGGATACTTCGAGTTCGACGACCAGCCGGCCATGATGACGCCGTAGATCGACAGCGACGAGATCGCGAAGATGTAGAGGATGCCGACATTGATGTCGGAGATCACCCAGCCGAGATTGAACGGGATCACGGCCCAGGCGGCCAGCGCCAGGATACACGAGACCAGCGGCGCCAGCAGGAACACGCCCTTGTTGGAGCCGGCCGGAATCACCGGCTCCTTCAGCACGAACTTCAGCAGGTCGGCGAAGGATTGCAGCAATCCGAACGGGCCGACCACGTTGGGGCCGCGGCGGATCTGCACCGCCGCCCAGATCTTGCGGTCGGCGAGCAGGATGTAGGCAATCGCGATCAGCAGCACGACGAGCAGCAGCAGGCTTTCCGCGACCATGATGATCAGCGGCCAGAGGAAGCCGGTCCAGAATGCGCTTGCGAAGAATTCAGCCATCAGGTCACGCTCACTCCGCTGCCGTCAGCATTCGGCCCGACGCCAGCCGCGAGCATTCCGCCATCACGGCAGAGGCCCGCGCGATCGGGTTGGTCAGATAGAAATCCTCGACGGTCGGCTTGAATGCCGCCTTGTCGATGCTGCCGCCCTTGCCGGCCAGCGCCTTGACGTCGTCGGCCTTGCCGGCCTCGATCTGGTCGAGCCGCATCAGATGCGGAGTGGTCTTGAACATCGCCTGGCGCAGCGCCTGCAGCGAGTCGAACGGCAGCTTCTTGCCGAGCACGTCGGACAGCGCGCGGATGATCGCCCAGTCCTCGCGGGCTTCACCCGGCGGGAACGCGGCGCGGTTGGCGATCTGGGCCCGGCCCTCGGTGTTGACGTAGATGCCGGACTTCTCGGTATAGGCGGCGCCCGGCAGGATGACGTCGGCGCGGTGCGCGCCATGGTCGCCATGGGTGCCGATATAGACCACGAAGGTGCCATCCGGCGCCTTGATCTCGTCGGCGCCGAGCAGGAACAACACGTCGAGCGTGCCGAAGGTCGTCATCTGCGCCGTGGTCAGGCCACCGGCCGCCGGCGAGAAACCGATATCGAGCGCGCCAGCGCGCGAGGCGGTGTCCTGCAGCACGGCAAAGCCGTTCCAGCCGTCCTTCAGTGCCCCGACGTCGACAGCGAGCTTGGCCGCCTGCGCCAGCACGGCCGCGCCGTCATGCCTTGTATAGGCGCCGGCGCCGACCAGGATGATCGGGTTCTTGGCGTTCTTCAGAACGTCGGCAAAGGAGTGCTTGCCCGCCACGAGATCGGCGAGCGTGTCGGTGCCCGCACCGAGATAGTCGTGGTCGTAGGTGAAGTCGGCCTTCGTGCCGATCATGCCGACCTTGAGCCCGCCGGTGCGCCAGCGCTTGCGGATCCGCGCGTTCAGCACCGCGGCTTCCTTGCGCGGATGTGAGCCGATGATCAGGATCGCGTCGGCCTGGTCGATGCCGGCAATGGTCGGGTTGAAAATGTAGGAGCCGCGGCCGGCCTTGGCGTCGAACGCGTCGCCGCCCTGCACAGCCAGATTGACCGAGCCGAATTTCGCGAGCAGCTCCTTCAGCGCATACATTTCATCGACCGCGGCGAGATCGCCCGCGATCGCGCCGATCCGCTTGCCGTCGATGCGGCCGGTCTTGGCGGCGATGGCCGCGAAAGCCTCCTGCCAGCTCGCAGGCTTGAGCTGACCATTCTCGCGCACATAGGGACGGTCGAGGCGCTGGGTGCGCAAGCCGTCGACGACGTGGCGGGTCTTGTCGGAGATCCACTCCTCGTTCACCGCCTCATTGATGCGCGGCAGGATGCGCATCACCTCGCGGCCGCGGGTGTCGACCCGGATCGCGGAGCCGACGCCGTCCATGACGTCGACCGACTGCGTCTTGCCGAGCTCCCAGGGGCGCGCC
>DASVOL010000863.1:0-6057 GCA_036383375.1 Bradyrhizobium sp.
GCCTTGATCTGGGTGATGCGGGCTTCGATGTCGGACTTCTTGCCGGCGCCACCCACGATGGTGGTGTTCTCCTTGTCGATCGTGACCTTCTTGGCGCGGCCCAGCATGTTGAGGGTGACGTTCTCGAGCTTGATGCCCAGATCTTCCGAGATCGCCTGGCCGCCGGTCAGGATCGCGATGTCCTGCAGCATGGCCTTGCGGCGATCGCCGAAGCCCGGCGCCTTGACGGCGGCGACCTTCAGACCGCCACGCAGGCGGTTGACGACGAGGGTGGCGAGCGCTTCGCCTTCGACGTCCTCGGCGACGATGACCAGCGGCTTGCCGGTCTGCACCACGGCTTCGAGCAGCGGCAGCAGCTCGTTCAGCGAGGAGAGCTTCTTCTCGTTGATGAGGATGTAGGCGTCGTCCATCTCAACGCGCATCTTGTCGGCGTTGGTAACGAAGTAGGGCGAGATGTAGCCGCGGTCGAACTGCATGCCTTCGACCACGTCGAGTTCGGTCTCGAGCGACTTGGCTTCTTCAACCGTGATGACGCCCTCGTTGCCGACCTTCTTCATGGCGTCGGAGAGGAACTTGCCGATTTCGGCATCGCCGTTGGCGGAGATGGTGCCGACCTGGGCGATTTCTTCGTTCGAGGTGACCTTCTTGGAGTTCTTGACGAGGTCGGCGACCACGGCTTCCACCGCCAGATCGATACCGCGCTTCAGGTCCATCGGGTTCATGCCGGCGGCAACCGCCTTGGCGCCTTCGCGCACGATGGCCGCGGCCAGCACGGTCGCGGTGGTGGTGCCGTCGCCGGCAGCATCAGCGGACTTCGAGGCGACTTCGCGCACCATCTGCGCGCCCATGTTCTCGAACTTGTCGTCGAGCTCGATCTCCTTGGCGACGGTGACGCCGTCCTTGGTGATGCGGGGAGCGCCGAAGCTCTTCTCGATGACGACGTTGCGGCCCTTCGGGCCCAGCGTCACCTTCACGGCATTGGCGAGCACGTCGACACCGCGCAGCATACGGTCGCGGGCGTCTCCGGCGAATTTTACGTCCTTGGCAGCCATTGATTTGAACTCCTGGAATGTCTGTGAATTGCTTGCCGTCTGTTGATGCTCGTCATCGCCGGGCAAAAGCACGAAGTGCGTCTTCGTGCTAGGTGACCCGGCGATCCATCGTCTTGGTAAGATTCTTCGGAAGCGTGATGGATGCCCGGGTCAAGCCCGGGCACGACAGCTGAGGGCGCGGCGGCCCTTGGAGTTCCTGGCGTTACGCCAGCACGCCCATGATGTCGGACTCCTTCATGATCAGGAGCTCCTGGTTGTCGAGCTTGACCTCGGTGCCCGACCACTTGCCGAACAGCACGCGGTCGCCGACCTTGAGGTCGATCGGGATCAGCTTGCCGGCCTCGTCGCGGCCACCCGGGCCGACGGCGACGATCTCGCCCTGGGACGGCTTTTCCTTGGCCGAGTCCGGAATGATGATGCCGCCCTTGGACTTCTCCTCGGCATCGATTCGCTTGACCACGACGCGGTCATGCAGTGGGCGGAAGGTGGATTTAGCCATGACGTTCCCTCTTGAAGGCTCGGTTTCAGGTCCGGTTCATCGAGACCGGCGTTGAATGCCGGTCCGGTCGGCGCCAGGCAGGACGCCCGGCGCATTTAGCAATCGTGGTGCAAGAGTGCTAATTGTGCGCCGGGAAATATGGCTTGGCGCAGTTTCTGTCAAGCAAACGGGTTAAGGCCTTGGTGAGGCCAATATAGGATGGTGGACCGGAAACCAAATCGTAGCGATGACGTAATTTTGTCAGACGTCATTGCTCCGCCTTAAGTTTTACGCTTGGCTGCATGACGGGTGCGGCCGGGAGATAGTTCGGGGGATGCATATGATCAGGTCACTCAACGCGCGATTGGTCGCACGGTTCGCGGCTGTCTCGGCGCTGACGACACTTTTGGGGGCGTGCGGCAGCATGAGCCTGCCGTCGCTGTCGTCGAACCCCGAGCCGGGGCCGGTCGAACCGGGGGTGGCCCCGGAGATGCCGGCGAGCATCCGCGCCGACGAGATCGTCGGCCGCTGGGGCCTCGCCTCGTTCCAGAATCCCGCCGACCGCGCCCGCACCGAGGCCGCCGCACGCGGCCAGTGCAAGCAGCCTTACGTGATCGGCGCCGGCCAGAACGGCGGCGTGGTCATGCATCTGGCCGACCAGGCTACCCCGCAGGAACTGCGGCTGAAGGGTTCCCCGAGCGGCAAGAACTATATCGGCCCGCCCGGACCGGTGCCCGGCGAGCAGGACCGCGAGATCATCTCGTTCGACGGCCGGGTCATGATCACCCGCTTCGTCGACAAGGACGCCGCCACCCGCTACGGCAACATGGTCTACGTTCGCTGCGCCCCGAGGGCGTGACGCGGCTGGCACGTCATTCGGGGTCGATGCGAAGCATCGGACCTCAGTGCGTAACTGCGCACCGGAGAATCTCGACGTCATGGCCTCGCCGTAGGTCAAAACAAAAACCGCCGGCCCCGAGGGCCGGCGTTTTTCGTCTGTCCATGAACGAACCTCAGGGGCACCAACCTTGCCGTGCCGCTCAGGGCGTGACTCGCAGAGACCTGCTTTATCGACGGACGCCAACCCGATTGACGCCACCATTCAGGTTGCCGCCCGCGTGATGACGAACCGTAGCCCGCGCCACCGGACGAGGCCTTAGCACGACGCCTGCCCTCGCCACGCAACCGTGCGGATAGCCGACATATTGGCAGTAGACCACCGCCTTGGCCGGTGCCGGATTGAGCGCGACACCTGCTGCCCCCAACAGGAGGCTGGCCGCAATCCCAGTAACCGTCACCGACTTGGTCGAAAAAATGTTCGTTCGATGCATGGTGATCCTCTCCATCGCGAGCGAACCGACGATGATGGCGGCGGTTCAGGCACGGCTGAAGGTATGAACGGCAAGGGATAGGCGATGTTGATGTAGATCAACTCCGGGCGCGAGCCGCCGCCATGCGAGATCGATCTACTCCATATGAAAGAGGGCGGCTCATCGAGCCGCCCTCCTGTCGTGTCGTTGCGCGGATCTCACTGACAGACGTAACTGTGGCCGTCGGCCATCTTCGTCATCGTGCCCGGTTCGCAGGTGATGCCATTGGCCGCTTTGTAGTCCGCCCATCCGGCATACCCGTAATACGGGCTGCCACCATAGTAGGCTCGCGCCGGATAATAGGGCTGGCCAAAGTGCGGATCCGTCTGGGCGGCGTATGCATCGGTCCAGTTATTCGTGCCCCAGCCGGCATAGACCGGCGCAGTGGCGGCTGCCGTGGCGACCGCGGCCGTGGCGGCGATCCCCGCGCCGACTCCGTACCCGTACGCAGCGCGCCGGGTGTGGCGACGCGCAACGCCCGCGACGCTCACGGGCGTCAGCGGCCGGCCCACCCGCGCCTGGGCGCTTTCGACCGAAGCCGAAATGCCGCCCTGCTCGGACCAGGTGATGGAGAACAGTGTCGCACAAGCGAAAGTCGAGAGCGCAATTGCAGTATTCCTGACAATTCTTCGCGTCATGTTCGATCTCCAGTGTTGAGTACTCCAGTGGCTCCCCCCAATCAGTGATTCCTCAACAAGCCGCAGGTATCAGCGCCCAAGAAACCCGCCGCGCATCGTCACGGTTTCAATCACGGCCGCGCCCAGGCGAAGCCCGTTCGCCCTCGGATGCGCGCAACGAATGGCCGGCAAAGCTGTACTGTGTGCTGTGTGAAAGTGCGAAGCTCTGCTCGGGGCGACCGGATTCACTCCGGAAGTCCGATGCAACCGGCACCCAATGTTGGCTCCCGGCACAGGCATGACAATTTCCTCGCACACAGTATGCGCCTGCGACAGCGGACCTGCCAGCAAATTTGCAGGTGTCACAATTGGCACAAACTGCATGCGGTCGAGACAGAGGTTCTGACTGATGTCGCGTGACGTGGATGCAAGGAAAGCCGCCGCGCAAGATCACTCACGAAGCGGCGACCGCGATAATCCGACAGCTGTCTGATGATCCCGCGCGGGCTGGACCATCGCCAAACAAAAACGCCGGCCCTTGAGGCCGGCGCTTGTCGTTTTGATCCGACAAATCTCAGTTGAACGTCGCGTCAGTTGAACATCGCGTCGATGTCGTCCTGCGAGGCGTGGCCGGCGTCGCCGTCGAGCTTCGGGCCGTTGAGCAGGCGGGCATCGCCCTCGCGGGTGTCGACGATCGGCGGGACGTGGGTCTTGATGGCGTCGACGCCGCCCCAGATGTTCATCATCTCGTTGATGTGCTGTTCGATGAACTTCATCGTCTGCATCACCTTGCTGATGCGCTGGCCGGTGAGGTCCTGGAAGTTGCAGGCCTCGAAGATCGAGACCACGCGCTCCTGAATATCTTCGCTGAGCCGCTTCTGCTGGTCGGGCGTCACGTTATTGGCGAGCGCAGTCGCGGCCTGGTCGATCGCTTCCGCCGCCTCGAGGATCTGCTGGGTGGCCTGTTCGGTGCCGCCGACCACGGCGCCGAGCTCGCCATTGACCTTGGCCATCTCCTCGCCGTTGAAGCTCTTGCCGTGCAGCACGGCGATCTCGCGCTTGGTGCGGCTGATCGCGTCGTGGATCAGGTCGAGCTCGACCTTGAGCTTCTCGCATTGTTCGACCTGCGCGCGGTAGGTCTCGAGCAGCGCCTGCGTCTCGGCGACTTCGCGGGCGACGGCGGCATCGACGCTGTCGCCGGTGCGCTGCGCCGGTGTCGCGGCCATCTGGGCGCGGATCGAGCGAAGCTCTGACATGATCTCCCGATGCATCGGACCGAGGTCGGCACCGCCGGCAACTTCCGGCTCCGGCATCACGACTTCGCCCATGGCCTGCTCGACACGAAAACGCTTACGCTTCACTGACATGATTTCATTCCCGCCCCTTCACTGCAGTCCGTTCTAGCGAGAGGTGATTTAACGTCAGGTTCACGCGGGAACAGTTTGCGACAGCGCGCGCAACCGCAGCGATACCGGCGATTAACCATGTCGCCGCGCCGTTCACGCAAAATAAACGCTGTCAGGCAAAACCGCGCTGCATTGCCGACGTGGTGAATCCAAACCGCGATTCCGTTTACCAAACCGATGCGGTTTTCATTGCTTATTGACCACGTGCAACGGGGCTTGTGCGCTCCGTCCACGTCACACGTCACGACGAAACCAGTACAGAGTACGTCGATGTTCAGGAAAACCACGCTTGCGCTGCTCGCCGGCGCTTCTTCGCTTGTTGCCGTTCCCCATCATGCCATGGCGATCGACGCGTCGGCTCAGCCCGAGCCCACCGTGATCTACGCCAATCAGGGCGCACCGCAGCCGCCGATGCGCACCGCCTATGTGCAGCCGCAACGCTCCAACATGGGCGGCGGCTTCATCGAATTCCTGTTCGGCGATGCGCCGTCGTCGCAGGGTTATTCGCCGCAGCCGATGTATCAGCAGCAGCCTGGCTATTACGGCAACCGCCAGGGGCTGCCGCCGATGGATCCGCAGCAGCAGATGATCCGTCAGCAGGAAGAGGCGGCTGGCGATCCGACGCAGCGTCCGTTCGATCCCCGATATGAAAAGCAGCTGGTCGACTACAGCGGCAAGGAAGGCGCCGGCACCATCGTCGTCGATACGCCGAACAAGTTCCTCTATCTGGTGCAGGGCGACGGCCGCGCGCTGCGCTACGGCATCGGCGTCGGACGTCCCGGCTTCACCTGGGCCGGCGTCAAGACGATCTCGGCGAAGAAGGAGTGGCCGGCCTGGACGCCGCCGCCGGAAATGCTGGCGCGCCGTCCCGATCTGCCGCGGCATATGGAAGGCGGCCCGGAAAATCCGCTCGGCGCACGCGCCATGTATCTCGGCACGTCGCTCTATCGCATTCATGGCTCCAACGAGCCCTGGACGATCGGAACCAACGTGTCGTCGGGCTGCATCCGGATGCGCAATGAAGACGTGATTGATCTCTACGGCCGCGTTCCTGTCGGTACACGCGTTGTCGTGATCTGAGCGAAACAGAACTTGTAAAAAAAACGGCCGCTGGATTCAGCGGCCGTTTTCATT
>DASVOL010000864.1:0-1599 GCA_036383375.1 Bradyrhizobium sp.
CGCGGCAGAAATGGTGCGCGCCTGCATAGCGGTTGTCGCCCCGGATGGCGCAAGGTATCGTTTCGGTTTGCAGAGTGGTCCTATCCGGCGGAGAAGATCGCATGCTCAAGATTTTTGGAGCCTCTCATTCCCGCGCGTTTCGCGTCATTTGGCTCGCAAACGAGATCGGCATTCCCTACGAACACATCCCCGTAACATTCAGCGTACCGAACGCCCAATGCAAGGAACCCTGGTATCTCGAGCTGAACCCAAACGGACTTGTGCCCACGATCGATGACAGCGGCTTTGTCATGTGGGAGACTGCCGCCATCAACCTCTATCTCGCCGAGACTTACGAGAATTCCCTTTATCCGTCGACGCCGCAAAGCCGAGGCCGGATTCTCCAGTGGTCGTTCTTCGCGACCACCGAAGTTGAACCGGCGCTGATAACGCTGTTCCGAAATCGGGTTTTCTATCCGCCCGAGCAGCGGAACGAGACCTTGGCCGTTCAGGCAGAACAAACCCTGCGCGTGAAGCTGGCGGTCCTCGAGGATCAACTCGCCAAAACCCCATTTCTCGGTGGCGATACGTGGAACATGGCTGACTTCATGGTTGCGTGCGTGTTGTATGTCCTCACCCGTTTAAAGTTAGACCTCACGGCTTACCCGAAACTTGATGTTTGGCTGGCTGCCAGTCTCAATAGACCGGCCGCGCAGGTAGCCCGCAAACTTCGAGAATAGAATCGTCGCGCCACTGCGGATGCTTGACCCGCTCGAGCGCCCTAACTCCCTCGCCTTGCCGGTTGCCGAAGCGCCGTGACGAGATGGTCTGCAAGCAGTGATGCCGCGCGCGAAAGATTTTGCGCGCGATGCAACCGGATCTCGGCGCGCGGCAGCCGCGGCATGCCGTCACGCGCGGTCAGGCGCCGCAACATCGGCGGAAAGGTGCCCGACTTCACGACCGTCACCGCAAGACCCTGCGCCGCGATCGCCTCTACCGCGGACAGGCTGTGGCTGACGAAGGCTAGCCGCCACGGCCGGCTCGCGTCATCCAGCGCCTGCATCGCCCAGCTCCGGAACAGACAGCCCTGCGGATAGAGCGCGACCGGCAGCGGATCGAGCTCCTCGACGCGATGCGTGGCGCTGGCGGCCCACACCGCCTGCTCGATGCGCAGCAGCTCGCCCTCGCCACGCCCCTCGGGGTGCATCGCGATCACGAGGTCAAAGGCTTCGCCGAGCCGGTCCGTCATCGACGATGTCAGCCCGGTCTCCATCTCGACATGGATCAGCGGATAATTGGCGATGAACTCCTTGAGCAGCGGCGGGACGATCAGCGTCCCGTAATCGTCCATCACGCCAAGGCGGACCCGCCCGCCGGTGCCGTGCTCGCGCACCCGGCCGACCGCCTCGGCGTTGAGGCTCAGAATGCGGCGGGCGTAACCGAGCAAGCCCTCGCCGGCTGCGCTCAGGTCGACGCTGGACGTGCTGCGGTGAAACAGCTCGGCCTGCAGCCGCTCTTCCAGCCGCTTCACCTGCATGCTGACGGCGGATTGGGTCCGGTTCAGCGCCGCGGCGGCGCGGGTGAAGGAGCGATGATCCGCCACCGCGACAAAGGCCTGCA
>DASVOL010000865.1:0-9886 GCA_036383375.1 Bradyrhizobium sp.
CCGGTGAACAGCAGCGACCGTCGCAGCGCCGCCCCCGAGATGATGCAGGCGCCCGAGACCAGCGAGGTCACCGCCTGGCCGCGCCGTCCGTCCTCGTCGTGGACGAACTTGGCGGGCGGGGTGATCTCGGCATAGGTCCAGATTGGCCATGACCGATCGTAGAGGTCGAGCTCGGGCACCACGTCGGTGAGATCGATGTTGGCGCCCCAATAGGCGTCGACGGTGCCGGCATCGCGCCAGTAGGAGCGGGGATCGTCGCCGGAACGGACGCAGGAATCGTTGAACTGATGCGCGATCGCCCGGCCGTGCTTCACGATATAGGGGATGATGTCCTTGCCGAAGTCGTGGGCTGAGTTCGGGTCGGCGGCATCGCGGCGCAATTCGTCGAACAGGAATTCCGAATTGAAGACATAGATACCCATGCTGGCCAGCGACTTGTCGGGCTTGCCGGGCATCGGCGGCGGATCGGCCGGCTTCTCCAGGAACGACTGGATCAGGCCGTTCTCGTCGATATGCATGACGCCGAAGCCAGAGGACTCCGTGCGCGGCATTTCGAGGCAGCCGACCGTGACGTCGGCGCCGCTTTCGACATGCTGCTTCAGCATGATCTCGTAGTCCATCTTGTAGACGTGATCACCGGCCAGCACCAAAATGTACTTGGTGCCGTGTGCCTCGATGATGTCGATGTTCTGGTACACCGCATCCGCCGTGCCGACATACCACATCGTCTCGGAGACGCGCTGGCTCGCAGGCAGGATGTCGAAACTCTCGTTCCGCTCCGGGCGAAAGAAGTTCCAGCCGCCTTGCAGATGCCGGATCAGGCTGTGCGCCTTGTACTGGGTCGCCACCGCGATGCGGCGGATGCCGGAGTTCACTGCATTGGAGAGCGCGAAATCGATGATGCGGGATTTGCCGCCGAAATACACCGCCGGCTTGGCGCGCTTGTCGGTGAGCTCCTGAAGTCTGCTGCCGCGTCCGCCGGCCAGCACGAAAGCGAGGGCGTGACGCGACAATGGTTCATTTCCGACTGGTCTCATGGTCATCCTCCCAGAACTTCAGGCTGGCCCCGCTACCTTCTCTTGTCCGGAAGGCCTGATCGGGCGCCAACGGGGCCGATTGGAACGTAGCAAGCGCGCCGCGGTTGGGCAAAGCGGGATGACAGACTTTCGTTCCCGAACCGTGGCTCGTGAAGATCGGGGTTGCGGACCGGTTAAGGCTATTGACGGCGCGCGATTTCGGCCTAGAGCAGGCTTGCGATTTTCCCGCCCAAGGTCGGCCTCTCATGACAGTTTTGTCCGTCACACCCCAGAACATCCGTGCAACGCTGCTGTTGCGCCAGGAGATTGCGCTGCTCGACGTCAGGCATGAGGCGGACTTCGCCACCGGCCATCCGCTGTTTGCCGCCAACATGGCGGCGGGCCGGATCGCGCTCGAAGCCGAGTTGCGACTGCCGCGCAAGGACGTGCCGATCGTGCTCTATGACAATGGCGAGGGCCTAGTCGCTGCCGCGGCCGGCGCGTTGCAGGCGCTGGGCTACAGCAACGTTGCGGCGCTTGCGGGCGGCCTGCAGGGCTGGAAGGCGGCCGGCTACGAGGTGTTCGAGGACGTCAATTCCTACGCCAAGGCCTTCGGCGAGCTGGTCGAGTCGCGCCGGCACACGCCGTCGCTGAGCGCCGACGAGGTCGCCGCGCTGATATCGGACAAGGCCAACATCGCGATCCTCGATGTCCGCCGCTTCGACGAATATGCCACCATGAACATCCCGGGCTCGGTCAGCGTGCCCGGCGCGGAGCTGGTGCTGCGCGCAGGCCGCGCGGCGCCCGATCCCGACACCACCATCATCGTCAACTGCGCCGGCCGCACCCGCTCGATCATCGGCACGCAGTCGCTGATCAATGCCGGGCTGCCGAATAAGGTGCGGGCGCTGCGCAACGGCACCATCGGCTGGACGCTGGCGAAACACGAGCTCGAGCACGGCGCCGGCAAGCGCGGCGATGTCGGGCCGTTCGCAGGCGCTGCCGACAATGCCCGCGACGTCGCTTATCGCGCCGGCGTCCGTCATATCGGCGCGGCTGAACTGGCCGCGCTCGAAGAGGACGCGCAGCGTACGCTGTATCGCTTCGATGTCCGCGACGTCGAGGAACACGCCGCGGGTCACCTGGCCGGCTTCCGCCACTATGCCGGCGGTCAGCTGGTACAGGAGATCGACATGGCCGCGCCGGTGCGCGGCGCGCGCATCGTGCTGACCGACGACAGGAGCATCCGCGCCGACATGACGGCGTCCTGGCTCGCGCAGATGGGTTGGGAGGTCTATGTGCTCGACGGCGGCTATGACGGCCGGCTCGAGGTCGGACCGCCGCGTGTCGTGCCGAGGCCCGATCCCGCGCACCGCTACCGACGTCCCTATGAAGGCACCGGCGTCGCGGAGCAGGCGATGCAGGCCTATCTTGATTGGGAATACGGCCTGGTCGACCAGCTCCGGCGCGACGGCACGCATGGGTTCTATGTGATCTGAAGGATGACGTGGTGACGGCGGCGCGACTGCATCGGTGCCGAGTTGCTGGGGCACGCCGTCAAAATATCGAAAACAACCCCATGCACAGTAGCCGGCGGACATCGGCGTTCGACATCGCGACTTGACACGTCGGGCAAATCAGCGGTAATTTTCCATTATTCCGAAATGATGCCGACCGTGGTTCGAGCCGCCCGCGTCGGCAGGCTGTCGCGGTTCTTGCTCGGTGTCATCACCCGCGCAGGCGGGTGATCCAGTATTCCAGAGGCCGCAGTGCTTGAATCGAGGAGCCGCGGCGTACTGGATCGCCCGGTCAAGCCGGGCGATGACAGCGTGGGTGGGGACGCAGCCTCTCATCCTCTCAGGATGCGAGGTAATTGCTCAGCTTGCTCAGTGTCATCACCCGCGCAGGCGGGTGATCCCGTATTCCAGAGACAGCAGTGCTTGAGCCGAGGGGGCGCGGCGTACTGGATCGCCCGGTCCATGTGCGCAATTGCGCACAGGCCGGGCGATGACAGCGGTTGACGAGGATATAGCCTCTCCTCTCACTCAGCCCGCTGCTACTTCGGCAGCGCCACTGGCGTCAGCTTGAACGGGCCGGGGTCCTTGCCCTTGTTGTCGCCGATCACGTAGGACAGCTTGCCTTCGGCGACCCAGCCGACATCGCCGACCTGCGTCACCGAGACCGGCTCGGCCAGACCATCCTTGACGGTGTCGATGGTGGCCTCGCTGCCTTTCACCGTGACCCTGTCGAGCTTGCCGTTGCCCTCGATCAGCAGGAAGCCGCCGCCATGGGCGCGTAGCGCGTCGGCATGGTCGAGCGGCCGCGACGGCTTCAGCTCGGTCACCGCGCCCGCCTTGCCGTCCTTGATCTCGATCCTGAACAGCTTGGCCGGGATGAAGGTCGTGACATAGAGGTTGCCGTCGGCACCGATCGCGATGCCGTCGAGCCCGACGCCGTCCTTGGCCGGCGCGAGTTGTGGATCGGTCGCGAACGTCGCCAGCGCGGCGCCGCCGGGTTTCAGGCTGTAGACGAACGGTGCGAAGGAATCGCTGACATAGGCGGTGCCGTCGGCGCCGACCACGATGTCGTTGCAGAACGATTTCGGATCGCTCAGGGCAAAGCTGCCCTTCGGCGCGCCGCTCTTCAGATCGTAGGTCTTCAGCCAGGCACCCTTGACGTCGCTCGGCCCTGCGACGCCCATCGCGCTGATGTCGTTGGAGCAGACATAGAGCGTGCCGCTCTTCTCGTCGGCGAGCACGCCGAGTGTGGAGCGGCTGTCACCGGCACCGGGCTTGACCAGCTGCTCGGCCTTGCCGCCGGAAATCTTGGTCACGCCGCCGAGGTTGAAGCTGCCGACGTAAAGCGTCCCGTCGGAGGTCGAGGTCACGCTCTCCGGGAAACTCTTGTCGGGAACTCCGACCGGGGCTGTTTCGGCGCGCGCTATGCCGGCCGAGCCGAGCGCAAGGATGACGGCCGCTAGCGATGCGCGGCGGATCTTGAGCAGTTCTCCCGTTGCGCGCGGATGTGCCGCGTCGCCGTTCTTTTTTATCATGATCGCGTTTCCTCAATGAACCTGGTTGGACCAGGCAGGAATTGTGAGGCGATCGTCTCCGGTCGATGGTTGTTGTCTGCAGGGTTCCCGACCGGAATTGTTCACCCGCCTGCCTTGTCGTCGCGATATATACGATAGTATATAGCGCAAGGAAAGCTGCCGAGAGGGAAGCAGCCAGCGCCGGAGGGCTCGGCATGGAACGGGAATTGGCGGCATGCCACCAATGCGTGTGCTGTGGTGGTGTCATCGACGGGCTCGCCGACGATGGCGCGATCGGATTCGAACCACGGATCGGTCTGTTTACGGACGAGTGTGCGTTCGTCTGCAACGAATGCACCGCGAGCCTGATCGCGGCCGCAGCACGGCGCAGGCAGGAACCGGTCCGGCGGAAGTCGTGAGGCGGGATGCTTTTCGTTCCGTCATTGCGAGCGAAAGCGAAGCGATCCATCTATCCGCGAGCGAATGGATAGATGGAAAGTCTCAATGTCGTCCCTGCCTAGTGCGCAATTGCGCACGAAAGCAGGGACCCATAACCACCAATGCTGATTATCTTGCCTTGCTGGGAACAACGAGTCCCGTCACAACATCCGCCGCGGAGTATGGGTCCCTGCTTTCGCAGGGACGACAGTGGAGTGCGTGTGACGGGCTTTGCGTTCCCGAACTCACAGGAGATCATCACTCCAGATGGTTGACCGTCGTCACCCAGGTGCGGATGTGCCGATAGGCTTGGAATTGCTTCGTCGCTTCGCTTCTCGCAATGACGGAAATAGCCAGCTCGCTCATTCCGGGCTGAACGCGTCGTACACCAGCTTCCGGAACGCGGGCGTGATGCGCTGGCGCTCGTTCTGGGTCTGCTCGAGCATGATGTAGATCATGTCGAGTTTTGGATCGACGCCGAAATAGGTGCCGCTGCCGCTGTCCCATTTCAACTCGCCGATTGAGCCGGGCGGCGGTGGCTTGGCGATGCCGGGATCGGTGCGCACGGCGATGCCGTAGCCGTAACCGAAACCGTCGCCGGGGAAGTACCAATAGTCGCGCCCGACGCCGGAGCCCGGCCCGATATGGTCCGTGGTCATCGTCTTGAAGGCGGTAGCGCTCAGATAGCGCTTGCCGTCGAGCTCGCCGCCATTGAGCAGCATCTGCGCGAAGCGCGCATAATCGAGAATGGTCGACACCAGGCCGCCGCCGCCGGATTCCCACTCCGGATGCGCGCGCCGGTCGTTCTCCCCGGCGATCAGGATCGTGTCCGAGGGCAGTGGTTCGGCCAGCCGCGTCCGTTCGGTTTCCGCATCGAGCACGTATCTGGTGTCGTTCATCTTCAAGGGATCGAAGATGCGCTCCTTCTCGAACTGATAGAGCGACTTGCCGGCGACGATCTCGATCACCCGGCCGAGCACGTCGGTGGAATGACCGTAACGCCACATCGTGCCCGGCTGCCGCGACAGCGGCAGCTTGGCCAGCCGCGCCACGAATTCCGTGTTGTCGAACTTGCCGTCGAACAGATGCCCTGCGCGGTAGAGCTTCTGGATCCAGTCGGCGCCGATATATTCGTAGGTGATGCCCGAGGTGTGCCGCATCAGGTCCTCGATCGTGACCGGGCGGATCGGCGGCACCAATTCCAGTTTGCTGATATCGTTGCCGCCATCCGGCTCGATGCCGACCTTCACGTCGGCGAACGCCGGAATGTATTTCGACAGCGGGTCCTGTGGCGACAACTTCCCTTCGTCGACCAGCATCATCGCGGCGGTGTTGGTGATCGGCTTGGTCATCGAATGCAGGGCGAACATCGTGTCCGGCCGCATCGGCGACTTGGTCGTGACGTCGCGGTAGCCGAAAGTCTTGAGATAGACCGGCTTGCCGTGCTGCTGGATCAGGATGGCGGCGCCCGGAATCTTTCCTGTCGCAACCTCGTTGTCGAAGAAAGCGGTGATGCGTTCGAGCTTCTCCGGCGACGGGGCAGGGGCGTCGGTGGCGCGGGCCGCGCTAGATGTGACAAGTGCAAGACACGCGATCGCGGTCGCGGCCCCGCGAAGCGTCCGCACGGCACGCCGCGCTGTCCGGTCATATCTGCACGACATTGAAAAGCCCGCCCCTGCCTGATGCCCTGAACGCCGCCGTTTTAGCGCAGGCGCCCCCGCACCATAATCATTTTCGAGCGAGTTTATTCCCTAACGATGGTCGAAATTCATACAATTTGCGTGGCGCCGACCGGCGTCCGCACGGCATTCGACAGCACCTGCAGCGCCTGGCTCAGTTCGGCACGATTGCGCGCGGCACCGAGCGAGACGCGCAGGCCACGCGGCGCGGCATCGCCCGCCGCGAAGGCATCTTCGCCGACCACGGCCAGGCCGTTGCGCATCAGATGCGACAGCAGGTCGGTGCCGTCGAAATGTTTCGGCAGCGGCATCCAGAGATGGTGGCTCGCCGGCCGCGCCGCATAGGCGACGCCCTTGAGGAAGCGGGCCGCAAGCTGCTGGCGCGCGGCCGCCTCGTTGCGGATGGCGCGGATGATGTCGGTGGCGACGCCGGAGCGCAGCCATTGCGTGACCAGCGCCACCATCAGCGATGGCGGCATCTGCATGGTGGCCTGCATGCCGGCGCGCATCCGCTGCTCGGCGCTGGCATCCGGCGCCAGCAGATAGGCGACGCGCAAGGCCGGCGCGATGCATTTCGCAATGCTCGCGGCAAGGTAGGTGCGTTCGGGAATCAGCGTTGCGATCGGTGCCATTTGCGGCTCGAGCGGGCCGTAGACATCGTCTTCGATCAGAACGCAGCCACGCTTGCTGATGATGTCGGCGATCGCCTTGCGTCGCGCTGCGCCCATCGTCGCGGTGGTCGGGTTCTGCTGCGTCGGCACCAGATAGACCGCCTTCGGCTTGTGCTTGCGGCAGGCCTCGTCGAGCGCATCGGGACGAGCGCCCTCCGTGTCCATCGCAACGCCGACCAGGCGGACATCGAGCCGCGCCGCCGCGGCCTTGATGCCGGGAAACGTCAGCGCCTCCGTCACCACGACATCGCCGGGCGACGTCAGCGCCAGCAGCGCGTTGAAGATGATCGCCTGCGATCCCGGATAGATCACGATGCGGTCGGTCGATGCCTGTGGCACACGCGGCTGCAGCCACGCGGCGCCGACCTCCCGTTCGTCGGCGGTACCGCCGGGACGCGTATAACCGAGATAGGCTGAAAACCCGGCCTCGGAGCGGATGGTCGCGAGCCCCTGCGCGATGCGGAGGTCGAGATTGGCCTCCACCGGCTGCGGCGGCAGGTTCATCGAGAGGTCGATGTTGACCGGCGCTGATAGCTCGGACGCCGCGCGCGCCGTGGTCTCCGAGACGAAGGTGCCCTGGCCGACCCGGGCGTCGAGCAGCCCGCGCCGCCGCGCCTCGCCATAGGCGCGCGTCACCGTGGTGAGATCAATGTCGAGTGCTGATGCCAGCGCACGATGGGTCGGCAGCCGCTGGCCGCGGACCAGCCGGCCGCTCGCGATGTCGGCGGCGAGCGCATCGACGATGCGCAGGAACATCGGGCCGTGCCATTCCGAAACTGTAGGGATCCAATCCATGCAATCCAGCGCTTTGTCTTTGATTGTATGCTCAGCAATGCATATTGTATGGATCATCAGATCAGGTCAAGGACAACGACCAAGGACGACTGCGATGACCGAGACGGTTTCCCTGCCAAAGGCGATGTGGCGCGGCTTCACCATGAAGTGCCCGAACTGCGGGCGCGGTCATCTGTTCGGCCGCTTCCTCAAGGTGGCGGATCATTGCGAGGTCTGCGGCGAGGACTTTACCCCGCAGCGCGCGGACGATTTTCCGGCCTATCTCGTGATCGTGGTGGTCGGCCACGTCGTGGTGCCGGCGCTGCTCTGGATGGAGATGACCTACGCGCCGCCGGCCTGGCTGCAACTCGCAATCTGGCTGCCGTTCACCCTGTTCAGCGCGCTCGGACTGTTGCAGCCGACCAAGGGCGCGATCGTCGGCCTGCAGTGGCAACTCGGGATGGAGGGATTTGCGGCGACGCGGCGCGCGGTGGCGCGAGTGCGGAGCAACGCGGGCTCTGTAGGGCGGATTAGCAAAGCGTAATCCGCCGCGCCGTGCGTAAGAAAATTGGTGGGTTACGCCTTCCGCCTTCGCTCGTTGAGCTGCGGCGGACGTAGTCGGCTAACCCACCCTACGAAGATCAAATCGGATGATGATGCGGCCGGAACATGCGGCCCTTTTCCGTCACCAGCACGACGGCGAGCGCCGCCAGCGTGCAGAGGAAGAATCCCGTCGCGAACGGCAGCAGCGTGCCGTCGTAATCCTGGCCGATCGTGGTGCCGACACCGATCCCGAGCAGGGTGGTGATGGTGCCGTAGAGCGACGACGCAGTCCCCGCGATCTTGCCCTGCGGCTCCATCGCGAGCGCCGTGAAGTTCGCCATCATCAGCCCGAATGCGAACATCATCAGGCCCGCCAGCACCATGAACAGCGGTAGCGACAGCGTGTCGGTCTTCACCGCGAGGAACAGCGCGCCGGCGACCACGGCAAAGCCGGTCAGCGCGGCGTGCGAGATCACCCGCATGCCGATGCGGCCGACGATGCGCGAATTGAGGAAGCCCGCGATCGCGACGCCGACCGCGCATGCCGCGAAGGCGACCGGGAAGTAATGTCCGAGCTTGAAGATCTCGGTGAAGATCTGCTGCGAAGAGAATACGAAGGCGAACAACGAGCCCTGCACGCCGCCGGCGGCGAGCGCATAGCCGAGCGTCTGGCGGTTGGTGACGGTCTGGCGGAACGCGGACAGCACCTCGGGGATCGCCAGCGACTTGCGCAATTCGAGCGGCAGCGTCTCCGGCATCCGCATCGCGCTCCAGGCCAGCGCGATCACGCCGTAGATCATCAAGAGCACGAAGATGCCGCGCCAGTGCGTCAGCAGCATCACGGCCTGGCCGAATGATGGCGCGATGACGGGCACCGCGATGAACACCATCATGGCAAGCGACATCACGCTCGCCATCCGCCGTCCGGCGTAGCAGTCGCGCACAATCGAGGTCGCGATCACGCGGGTTGCGGCGGTGCCGAGCCCTTGCAGCGCGCGCGCCAGCAGCAGGGTTTCGAACGAGGGCGCCATGATCGCGAGCAGGCCGGCGATGGTGTAGACGGCCATGCCGCCGAGCAGCACCGGGCGGCGGCCGAAGCGGTCGGACAGCGGGCCCATCACGAACTGGCCGACGCCGAAGCCGACCAGGAAGATCGACAGCACCATTTGCGGACGGTTGGCGTCGGCGATCTGGAACGCGGAGCGGATGTTCGGCAGCGCCGGCAGCATCATGTCCATCGCCAGCGGGTTCAGCGCCATGATGGAGGCAATGACGACGACGAATTCCGGAAAGCCCATCGGGCGGTGGCCTGAGGACACCCAGGCATCGGCATTGATGTCAGACACTTAAAACCTCTTGGAGACTCCCAGCATAGCGGCCTTGCTGCATTGCACAATCGGCGTTTTGGGATGGGAGACCGTCGGCGGCGGGTGAGGTAGCCGGGTCATGGAACCGGCCCCGGCCCTCTTGATTGGCTTATTATCGTTGCTGCTGCAACTATTTTGCTCGTCCCGCGCCGGAAGCTCTGCTATCCCGATACCAGCATCCGTGCGGGCAGGGCGCATCGCGGCCGATCGCGCCCGCACGGCCAAGAACGGGTTTTTGGGGAGGCCACATGTCCATCGAAATCTCCGCGCGCTCGCGCGGCGCGACGCTGTCGGATGAGGAGCGCAAGGTCCTCACCGCAACGCTCGTCGGCACCACGATCGAGTGGTACGACTTCTTCGTCTACGC
>DASVOL010000866.1:0-3854 GCA_036383375.1 Bradyrhizobium sp.
CTTCGCGGAGCTGTTGAACCAGGAAGCCAAGGCGCTACAGGCCGATGGCGTCGACATGATCCAGTTCGACGAGCCTGCCTTCAACGTCTACATGGACGAGGTGCGCGACTGGGGCATCAAGGCGCTGGAGCGCGCCGCCGAGGGCCTGACCTGCGCCACCGCCGTCCACATCTGCTACGGCTACGGCATCAAGGCCAACACCGATTGGAAGCAGACGCTCGGCGGCGAGTGGCGGCAATACGAAGAGACCTTCCCTGTCATCGACAAGAGCACGATCCAGCAGGTCGCGATCGAATGCCGCAACTCGAAGGTGCCGATCGAGCTGCTCGCGGCGCTCCCCGGCAAGATCGTGCAGGCCGGCGTCATCGACGTCGCCAGCGACGAGATCGAGACTGCGGAGGATGTCGTCAAGGTGATCGAGGCTGTGGCAAAACACGTGCCGAAGGGCAATATCATCGCGACCACCAATTGCGGCATGGCGCCGATGCGGCGCGATATCGCCGAAGCCAAGCTGAGCGCGCTCGGCGCCGGCGCAAAGCTGGCGCGGCAGCGGCTGGCGTAAGGCAGAGCCGGCGGTTCAGCCCAGAGCAGCCGCCGCGCTCGAATGCAGCACCGGCCGGTAGCCGGCTTGAAACGCATGGACGGTCGACGGCGGCGTGAGCAACATCGCGGGAGCGGCCATGTCGGCTCGCTCGTAGCCGGCGAACGACCAGCGCATGGTCTTGCCATCGGCAACGAGATAGCTTTCCCCGTTCGCCTGCACCATCGCGCCATCAGGTAACTCGGCGAGCGGCATCGGCAGCGGATGCAGCCGCTTCTTGCCGCGATCGAGCCGTTCGGCGTGCAGCACCGCATCCATCGCCTTGGCGCTGAGATCGCTGACGCTGTTGCCTTGCTCCCAGGCGGCACGAAACCGCTTGGCGTCGTCGCGGCGGCAGTAGAAGCAGGGCCGGTGCCCGGCCGCGAATGCGGTGGCTTCGTCGAGGAAGAACAGCTCGGTCCAGCTCTGCCGGCTCATCACCTTGCGCCGCCGTCCCCTGAACTCGCAGACGCAGGTAAGCCAGGCCGGGTTCGACCAGCGCTTGTTCAACAGCGTCCGCGTCGCCGGATCATGGATGATGCCGCGATTGCCGGTGAAGGTGCCGCGATGTTCGGTCGCGACGATATCGCCGGTGGGGGTGACGCGGTTTTGCAGGGGCATGTTGCGAGTTCAATTATCCACCACCGTCATTCCGGGATGGCCGAAGGACCAGACCCGGAATCTCGAGATTCCGGGTTCGATGCTTCGCATCGCCCCGGAATGACGCGTCTACGCCGCCCCATCCCTGATCGGCGGCTGGAACGACAGCGCAGTATCCCAGGGAAAGAAGATCCAGGTGTCCTGCGACACCTCGGTGATGTAGGTGTCGACCAGCGGGCGTCCCTTCGGCTTGGCATAGACGGTTGCGAAATGCGCGTCGGGGAGCAGTTCGCGCACCAGCCTGCCGGTCTTGCCGGTGTCGACGAGGTCGTCGACGATCAAGAGCCCCTTGCCGGTGCCGCCGCCGAGCTTGGCGGTCTGCTCCGAAATGCCCTTGAGCACTTTCAGGTCGCCCTGCTTGTCGTGGTCGTAGCTGGCGACGCAGACGGTATCGATCACCCGCAGACCGAGCTCGCGCGCCACGATCGCCGCCGGCACCAGCCCGCCGCGGGTGATCGCGATGACCGCATGGAACGGGCCGACTTCGTTCAGCCGCCAGGTCAGCGCCCGGCAGTCCCGATGGAATTGATCCCACGAGACCGGGAACGGCCGGCCGGCCCGATCCTGTGCACTCGGTTCAGAATCTCGTTCAACCATGTCGCTTCAACCCGCCGGCTTCTTCTGCGCGGCCTGTACCTGCTTCAGCATCTCCTTCACCGCAGCCATCGCCGCGGCGAGCTTTTCCGGATCGCGCGAGCGGACCACCAGATTGGTGTTCGGCTTCTGGTTCTCGTCCTGGAACGGATAGCTGCCGATGATGGTGTCGGGATTGGCCTCGGCGATCGCCCGCAGCGGGCCGCCGATGTCGCCTTCCCTTGCGTCGGCGCGGACCGAGTCCGACAGCATCCGCACGCCGGATTTCAGGGTCGGCGCCACGATGTCCATCATCGCCTGCATGATGGTGGGGATGCCGGCCATCACGATGACGTTGCCGAGCTTGAAGCCCGGCGCCAGGATGGTCGCGCTCTGGATCAGCTCGGCGCCGTCGGGCACTCGGGCCATCCGCAGCCGCGCCTCGTTGAGGTCCTGCTCGGTCCAACGCTCCCTGAACCGCGCCACCACGTCAGGATGATGGTGGATCTCGACCCCGAACGCCTTCGCCACGCTGTCGGCGGTGATATCATCATGGGTCGGCCCGATGCCGCCGGTGGTGAAGACGTAATTGTACCTATGCCGCAGCGCATCAAGGGCGGAGACGATATCGGCCTCGTCGTCGGCGACGACGCGGACCTCCTTCAGGTCAATGCCGATATTGGTCAGGTATTCGGCGATGAAGCCGATGTTCTTGTCCTTGGTCCGGCCGGACAGGATCTCGTCGCCGATCACCAATATCCCCGCCGTGACGATCTCGCTCATGGTCTCATTTCCCTAAACTTGATCCCCTGACATTGCCGATCCAATGCCTTGATGTCACGGGGTTTTGCCGCCGAATTAAGCAGACCTCAGCCGGTTTTTCGGGCAGGCCTTCCGCCTCCCCCTTAGCAAATGCCACAAGCCAATGCATATCGCGCTGGCCCGCCCCTTGCTACCATCCCATCAAGTCATGCACTGTGTCACATGGCTCGTGAGGGCTGGCTTGGGAGGGCAGTCGGGATATATGGCAGTCGCGTTCGATGAGATGAACGGCCTCGGCGAGGATCTCCGCCCGGCCTACCAGGAGCTCTCCCGCTGGCTCAAAGAGACGCCGCCGGATGCGCTCGAATATCGGCGCCAGGAAGCGGAGCTGCTGTTCCGCCGGATCGGCATCACCTTCGCGGTCTACGGCGATTCCGAGGCCCAGGAACGGCTGATCCCGTTCGACGTCATCCCGCGCATCATGTCCGCGACCGAGTGGACGCTGCTGGAGAAGGGCCTCAAGCAGCGCGTGCTCGCGCTCAACATGTTCCTCAAGGACATCTATCACGGCCGCGACATCCTGCGCGCCAACATCATCCCCGAAGACCTGATCTTCCAGAATCCGGTGTTCCGGCCGGAGATGAACGGCCAGGACGTGCCGCACGACATCTACGTCCACATCGCCGGCATCGACATCATCCGCACCGATCCGGACAATTTCATCGTGCTGGAGGACAACGCGCGCACGCCGTCCGGCGTGTCCTACATGCTGGAAAACCGCGAGATCATGATGCGGCTGTTTCCGGATCTGTTCGCCCGTCACAAGGTGGCGCCGGTCGAGCGCTATCCGGACGAGCTGCTCGCCGCGCTCCGATCGGTCGCGCCGCACAGTGCATCGGGCGAGCCGACGGTCGCCCTGCTCACGCCGGGCGTCTACAACTCGGCCTATTACGAGCACTCCTTCCTTGCCGACAAGCTCGGCATCGAACTGGTCGAGGGACGCGACCTCATCGTCAGAAACGACGAGGTGTTCATGCGTACCACCGAAGGCCTGAAGCGCGTCGACGTCATCTACCGCCGGGTCGACGACGACTTTCTCGACCCCCTGACCTTCCGCCCCGATTCAGCCCTCGGCGTGCCCGGCCTGATGTCGGCCTACGCGGCCGGCAACATCACGCTCGCCAACGCGGTCGGAACCGGCATCGCCGACGACAAGGCGATCTACTCCTACATGCCCGAGATCGTGAAATTCTATCTCGGCGAAGAGCCGATCCTGAAG
>DASVOL010000867.1:0-3310 GCA_036383375.1 Bradyrhizobium sp.
CCAGGGCCGGTTGTCGCCGATGTCGCAGAACGGGATCGCGGACACCAGCGTCGGCTGGATCGCCTTCGCCGAATGCTCCGGGTACCAGCGCGTGCGGGCGAGGTGGCCGGGCAGCACGTCGTGCTCGAACACGCCGCGCTCGCGCGCCAGCGACGTCCAGGTCGAACCGAGCGGCACCACCAGGGTCTCGAACTCCGGCACCGCGCGCGGCTTCACCGGCTCGGACTTGTCGCGCTCCTGCAGCTGGAACCAGTAGAAGCCGTAGGGCGCCAGCGTGATCATGTAGGGCAGCTCGCCGATCGCCGGGAAGCGCGTGCGTCCGAGCATCTCTAACGGAATGCGGTCCTTGAAGGCGGAGAGGTCGAGTTCGGTGGCCTGCGCCGAGCGCGACAGATTGGCGACGCACAGGATCGTCTCGCCCTGATACTGCCTGACGTAGGCGAGCACCGAGCGGTTCTCCGGGCGGATGAACGTCATGGTGCCGCGCCCGAACGCAAGTGTCGACTTGCGCACCGCGATCAGCCGCTTGGTCGCCGACAGCAGCGACGACAGGCTGCGCGACTGCGCCTCGACATTGACCGATTCGTAGCCGTAGACCGGATCCATGATCATCGGCGCGTAGAGCCGCGCCGGGTCGGCGCGCGAGAAGCCGCCGTTGCGGTCCGGCGACCACTGCATCGGTGTCCGCACGCCGTTGCGGTCGCCGAGATAGATGTTGTCGCCCATGCCAATCTCGTCGCCGTAATAGATGATCGGCGTGCCGGGGAACGACAGCAACAGCGAGTTCATCAGCTCGATCTTGCGCCGGTCATTGTCCATCAGCGGCGCAAGGCGGCGGCGGATGCCGACATTGATGCGGGCGCGCGGGTCGTTGGCGTAGGTCGACCACAGATAGTCGCGCTCGACGTCGGTGACCATCTCCAGCGTCAGCTCGTCGTGGTTGCGCAGGAATAGCGCCCACTGGGCGGCCGCCGGAATGTCGGGCGTCTGCCTGAGGATGTCGGTGATCGGAAAGCGGTCTTCCTGCGCGATCGCCATGTAGATGCGCGGCATCAGCGGGAAGTGATAGGCCATGTGGCATTCGTCGCCATGGCCGAAATATTCCTGCACGTCCTCCGGCCATTGATTGGCCTCGGCCAGCAGGATCTTGCCCTTGGCATAGGCGTCGAGCTCCTGGCGCAGCCGCTTGATGATGGCATGCGTCTCCGGCAGGTTCTCGTTGTTGGTGCCGTCGCGCTCGCACAGATAGGGAATGGCGTCGAGCCGGAAGCCGTCGACGCCGGTGTCGAGCCAGCGCTTCATCACCTGCACGATGGCGCGCACCACGCGCGGATTGTCGAAATTCAGGTCGGGCTGGTGCGAGAAGAAGCGGTGCCAGTAGAACTGGCCGGCTTCCGGATCCCAGGTCCAATTCGACTTTTCCGTATCCGTGAAGATGATGCGGGTATCGAGGTATTTCTGGTCGGTGTCGCTCCAGACGTACCAGCTGCGCGCGCTCGAATTCGGCGGGCTGCGGCGCGCGCGCTTGAACCAGGCGTGCTGGTCCGAGGTGTGGTTGACGACGAGCTCGGTGATGACGCGCAGGCCGCGCCGCTTGGCCTCCTGGATGAAGCGCTTGAAGTCCTTCATCGTCCCGAAATCGGGATTGATGTCGCCGTAATCGCCGATGTCATAGCCGTCGTCGCGGCCCGGCGAGGGATAGAACGGCAGCAGCCACAGCGCGGTGACGCCGAGCTCCTGCAGATAGCCGAGCTTCTCCGTCAGGCCCGTGAAGTCGCCGATGCCGTCATTGTTGCTGTCGGCGAACGCCTTGACGTGCAGCTGGTAGATGATGGCGTCCTTGTACCACAGCTGGTCCGCGGTCTCGGTCGCGACCTTCACCTCGCTGTCGACGGAGGAAAATACGTTCATGGCGGCTCCTTCAGGCGACACAGCGTAGCAGCAACGCGGGATCGCGCGCAGGATCTAGACGCAGGCGGATGCCTCCCCATTCGAGCGCATGACGCTCGCCGGTGACAAGGTCTTCTACGGCCGTGACGGGGCGGCGGGCATCGCCGCGGCCGACCGTGACGTCGCCGAGCGGAAGCCAGACCTCACGTGGCTCCGACGACAACGCAATCGCGGCCGCGATCACATTGCCCTGATCGGCCGCCTCCTTGACGAAGCCGATCACGCTGCCGTCATCGATATTGATAAAGCGCAGATCGGCGAATTGTTGCAGGGCCGGATTGCCGCGCCTGATTTGGTTCAGGGCCGCGATATAGGGCTTGATGTTCCCGGCCTGATCCCAGTCGCGAACCCTGATCTCGTATTTCTCGGAGTTGAGATACTCCTCGCGGCCGGGCACCGGCGTGTGCTCGAGCAGTTCGAATCCGCTCGTGATGCCGTAGCTGCTTGAAAGCGTCGCGGCCAGCGCGAGACGCGACTTGAACATCCAGGATTCGCCGCTTTGCAGGTGGAAGGGCAGGATGTCAGGTGTGTTGACGAAGAAATTCGGCCGAAAGAAGTCGCGATCGGGATAGGATATCAACTCGCCGAGATACGCTTCGAGTTCGGCGCGCTGCGTGCGGCAGGTGAAGTAAGTGTAGGATTGCGTGAAGCCGAGCTTGGCGAGGCCCTTCATCAGCTTCGGCCGCGCGAAGGCTTCCGAGAGGAACAGCGCGTCCGGATCGCGGTCCTGCACCTCGCGGATCAGCCATTCCCAGAATGCCAGCGGCTTGGTGTGCGGATTGTCGACCCGGAAAATTTTCACGCCCTGTTCGATCCAGAATAGCACCACGTCGCGCAGCGCGCGCCACAGCGCGGCCGCGTCCTCGGATCCGAAATCCGGGTTGACGACGTCGTCCCAGCGTTGCCGCGGATATTCGGCCGTGCGCATCGATCCGTCCGGTCGCCGCTTGAACCATTCCGGATGCTCGGTCAGCCAGGGATGATCGGGCGAGCATTGCACGGCGAAATCGAGCGCCACCTCCATATCGAGCGACTTGCAGGCCGCGACGAATTCGCGGAAGTCCTCCAGCGTGCCCAACTGGGGATGCACCGCGTCGTGGCCACCCTCCTTGGTGCCGATCGCATAGGGACTGCCGGGATCGCCATCGAGCGCGGTGACCGCAGTGTTGCGGCCCTTGCGATTGGTCTTCCCGATCGGGTGGATCGGCGTGAGATAGACGACATCGAAACCCATCGCCCCGACATCCGAAAGCCGCGCGATGCAATCCTTGAAGGTACCATGCTGGCCGGGCGTCCGGCCCTGGCTGCGCGGCACCATCTCGTACCAGGCGCCAGCCCGCGCCCGCGGCCGATCGGCGAC
>DASVOL010000868.1:0-2247 GCA_036383375.1 Bradyrhizobium sp.
CTTCGAGGTTGCGGAGATGGATAGGCCTTCAGGGGCCGCTCCGCGCTAGCTGTCATCACCCGCGCATGCGGACGATCCAGTATTCCAGAGACGGCAGCGATTGATCCGAGACGCCGCGGCGTACTGGATCGCCCGGTCGAGCCGGGCGATGACAGGTTTAGATTGGGACGCAGCTTCGCATTCTCGCAATATGCATCGCCCGAGTTTTGCCCTTCGTCACGCCGCCCTTCGAGCAGACGGCGCAGGGAAAGCCGGGTGCCAACCGCACCCAAGGGCTGTAAGGTGACGCGACACCCATGACAGGGAGCGACAAGATGATACTCAGTCCGGATCACGTGACGATCGCGGTGGCGGATGCCGGCCCTGCGATCGCATTCTTCGCACTCCTTGGCTTCAGAAAGACTCACGTCGCGACCATCGACGGTGGCGTTCCCGCCCAGTACATGGGCATGCCGGCCATGAAAGCGCAGCACATCACCCTCGCGCTCGAAGGAGCGGATTTCGAAATCCAGCTGCTCGAGTTCGACGCGCCCCCAGGCACCGATCCGGGCGTGCACCCGACCAACCTGCGAAAGCTCGGCTTCAATCACCTCGCGTTCCGCGTCGACGACATCGAGGCGGCCACCGCGCACCTGATCGCCAACGGTGTAACCATGCTGAGCGAAGAGATGGACTACATCAGCCGAAAGCTCCGGCTGTTCGAGGGACCCGAGGGCATCACCTTCGAGTTGGTCCAGCGGGACGAATGAAACTCGGCTGGCTGGGGCCTCTCGCATCGGCCCTCGTGATAATTCCGAAGGCTGCCCGGAAGGCACGTAGGATGGGTAGAGCGCAGCGAAACCCATCATTGGCGCCGCGGCGATGGATCGATGGGTTTCGCGGAGTTTATCATCGGGCCGCGCGTTGCGCGGACCCGTTGGCTCTACCCATCCTACAGCTCCAATCGCTTCATGCCGGCGGCAGGCCGAGCGACTGGGCGGCTTCCATCCAGACCGGCAATTCGCGCTGATACAGCGCGTTGCTGTCCTTAAAGCCGATCGCGGGCTCCAGCACGAAGGTCGCGAGCACCTCCTTCACCTTGGGATCGCTGTTGGCGGCGACGCAGAGCTCGGACAGGCGATCCACGATCGGCTGCGGCGTCGCCTTCGGCAGCGCCCAGCCCGAGAAGCCGCTCACGGTGAAGAACTTCGATGTCGCGCCCTGTTCGGGCAGCGTCGCGATCTCGGGGATCGTGTCGACCTTCTTCGCGTGCACGGCGAACACGACACCGCGACTGCTTTGCAGGACAGTCTGCGCTGCCGTGTAGCTGCCCATCGCGACATCGAGCGTGCCTTCCGCAAGGCCCGTCCACATCGGCGCCTCGCCGCGGTAGTGGATCGGCTCGATATTGAGGCCGTATTGCTTGTTGAGCTCGTTGATCGTCATGTGCGGGGCGGAGCCTGCGCTGTAGGTGCCGAAATTCACCTTGCCGCTGCTGCGCGCATGGGCGACGAATTCCGCCAGCGATTTGACGCCGAGCTTGGGGCTCGCGACCAGCAGCAGCCCGGCGCCGGGAATGACGCTGACCAGCGTCAGATCCTTGTCCATGTCGTAGCCGGGGTTCTTCATCATCGTCCGGTTCATCACGTAAGTGGTCGAGATCGAGCACAGGATGGTGTGTCCGTCGGGCGCGGCGCGCGCGACCTCGGCGGCGCCGATCGAGCCCGAGGCGCCGGCCTTGTTCTCGATGACGACGGTCTGCCCGACCTGCCTTGCGATGAATTCGCCGAAGGCGCGCGCCAACAGGTCGGTCTGCCCGCCCGCCGGGTAGCTGCAAATCATGCGGATCTGCCGCGACGGCCACGCAGCCTGCGCCGAGGCGCCGCGCGACAGCAAGGGCATTGCGAGCGAAGCAGCTCCGGCAGCGATGACATGGCGGCGGTTGAATTCTGCTGGCATGGACGTCCCTCCCCGATTTTTCAGCGAGGGTAGCGCATCGGGCAGGCTCAGCTACGGGACAGATTGGCGCAGCGACCAGTCAGCGAGGACGCTCACCGGCGCATTCGTTGATCACGGATCGGCCCTGCTGCCGAGATCGGTGCGACCTTCTGGATCGGCCGCTGACGGCCAACGAGGCCGGCGGTTGCCAGCATGACGTCGCCGCCGAACCACCACGAGCCGATCACGAACTCCCAGGCACGCGGCGGAATCTCGTCGAACACGATGCCATAGACCGACACCAGCGCAGCCAGCGCGGCGAGGAAGATG
>DASVOL010000869.1:0-9046 GCA_036383375.1 Bradyrhizobium sp.
GGCTGAGGTCGCAGTCCTGATCGAGCAGGTGGTGCGCGAGGGCTGCGATGCCGCCGTCGTGCTCTGCACCAACATGCGCGGCGCGGGCGCTGCCGAACAGCTAGAGCGCGGATTTGGCGTGCCGGTGCTGGATTCCATCGCAGTGACGCTGTGGGCGTGTCTCACGGCCGTGGGCTGCGACCCGTCGCGCGTGCACGGCTGGGGCAGCCTGTTCAACAACCCCGATCTGCGCGCAGCGACCGCGATCCCCAATCGAAACAATAAAGGCGTGCAGTGACTGAGGCCAAGACGACCAGACGCAGCAAGGAACCCAAGCGCGCGATCACGGCGCAGCAGCGGCGACGTCTGCGGGTGCCGCGGGTCGGACTGCACGAGCAGGCAGCGGCGCGGCTGCGCACCATGATCGTGCGCGGCGAGCTGGCGCCGGGACAGTCGCTGGGGGAGGCGGACCTGTCCGATGCGCTCGGCATTTCGCGGACCCCGCTGCGCGAGGCGCTGAAGCAATTGGCGAACGAGGGCCTGGTTGAACTCAGGCTCAACCACAGCGCCGTGGTGGCGCCGTTCCGCCGCGCCGAGCTGACCGAATTGTTCGAGGCCGTCAGTGGCATCGAGCGCTGCGCCGCCGAGCTCGCCGCGCTGCGCATGGAGGATGCCGACTTCGAACGGCTCGACGCGCTGCAGGACAAGATCGAGTGGCATCACGGCCGCGGCGAGCTGCGCGACTATTTTCAAACCAACCAGCAGATTCACTCGGCGATCGTCGGCTTCGCCCGCAACGCGGTGCTGAAGGCAACGCATGAGGCGCTGCTGGCCCGAGCCGAGCGCGCGCGCTTCTTCGCGCTCTCGGTGCTTGGGCGCTGGGATGAATCGGTGCGCGAGCACCAGGATATCCTGGCCGCGCTCAGGCGCCGCGATGCAGCGCGGGCCGGGCAGATTCTGGCTCACCACGTACGCCGCACCGGCGAGATCGTCGCCGAGACGCTGGATGGCAAGGGGATGAACAACGAGGGGGATAACGCCGCGGTGCCGGACGCTCCCGCAAAGCCGCGCGGCCGCAAGATGAGGAACGTTGCGCCATGAAGATCCTGCTGCTCAATCCCAACACGACCGCGGCAGTGACGGATCTGCTCCACGCCGCCGGCGGCAAGGTCGCCTCAGCCGGCACCGAGCTCGTGCCCGCGACCGCCTCGCGCGGCGTGCCTTATATTGCGACCCGCGCCGAGGCGCAGATCGGCGGCGCAATCGCGCTGGAGATGCTGGCCGAGGCCGGCCCGGGCATCGATGCCGCCATCATCGCCGCATTCGGCGATCCCGGCCTGTTCGGTGCGCGCGAGCTGTTCGCGTTTCCCGTGGTGGGCTTGGCCGAGGCCGCGATGCTCACCGCCTGCATGCTCGGCCGGCGGTTCTCGATCGTGACCTTCGCCGGGGCGCTGGCGCCTTGGTACGAGGAGTGTGTCGCCATGCATGGCCTGAGCGCGCGCTGCGCCGGCATCCGCACGCTCGACGGCAGCTTCCAGTCGATCTCCGACGTCCAAGCCGAGAAGGAGGAGCTGCTGGTCGCGCTCGCCAACCGCGCGGTCGAACAGGACGGCGCCGACGTCGTGATCCTGTCAGGCGCGCCGCTGGCCGGCCTTGCCGCGAAGGTCCGCGACCGCATTCCGGTCCCCGTGGTCGATCCGGTCGCGGCCGCTGTACGCCAGGCGGAGACGCTTGCGGTGCTCAAGCCGCGCAAAGCGGTCGCCGGCACCTTCCGCCGGCCCGATCCGAAGCCGACGACCGGCCTCGCCGAGCCGCTTGCCGCCATCATCGAACATCGCTCACCGAAAAAGGGGACAAACTGATGTCCTTTGACACCATCATCCGCGGCGGCACGGTCGTGACCGCTGCTGACACCTTTGCCTGCGACGTCGGAATCCGCGACGGCAAGATCACGGCGCTCGGTCATGATCTCGGCGATGCGGCCGAGATCATCGACGCCACCGACCGGCTGGTGCTGCCCGGCGGCATCGACAGCCATGTCCATTTCGCCCAGCCGTCGGGCGACGGCATCGTGATGGCCGACGGCTTTGCCAGCGGCACCCGCTCGGCGGCGTTCGGCGGCAACACCACCGTGCTGCCGTTCTGCCTGCAGGAGAAGGGCCAGACGCTGCGCGAGGCGCTGAAGCACTATCATTCGTTGGCCGAGGGCGAATGCCACGTCGACGTCGCCTTCCATCTGATCGTCACCGATCCGACGGAGCATGTGCTCGGCCAGGAGCTGCCGGCGCTGGTCGAGGACGGCTACACCTCGCTGAAAGTCTTCATGACCTACGAGGGGCTGGCGCTGTCGGATCGCGAACTGCTCGAGACCATGTCGGTCGCGCGCGAGACCGGCGCAATGTTGATGGTGCATGCGGAAAACTTCGACGCCATCCGCTTCCTGACCGATCGGCTGGAGCGCGCCGGCAACACCGCGCCGCGCTTCCACGCGACCTCGCGGCCGATCCCGGTCGAGCGCGAGGCCACGCATCGCGCGATCTCGCTGTCTGAGCTCGTCGACGTGCCGATCATGATCGTGCATGTCTCGAACCGCGAGGCGATGGACGAGATCCGCCGCGCCCAGCAGCGGGGCTTGCGGGTGATGGGCGAAACCTGCCCGCAATACCTGATGCTGACCGAGAAGGATCTCGATCAGCTCAACATGGAAGGCGCGAAGTACGTCTGCTCGCCGCCGCCGCGCGATGTCGCCAGCCAGCAAGCGTGCTGGGAAGGCTTGCAGCAGAAAGTGTTCTCGGTGTTCTCGTCGGACCATTGTCCGTTCCGCTACGACGACCCGCAGGGCAAGCTTGCGCCCAAGGGGCGCACCAGCTTCCGTTGGGTGCCGAACGGCATTCCCGGTGTGGCGACGCGGCTACCGATCCTGTTCTCCGAGGGCGTGGTGAAGGGCCGCATCGACCTCAACAGCTTCGTTGCCTTCAGCGCCACCAATCACGCCAAGATCTACGGTCTCTATCCGCGCAAGGGCACGATCGCGGTCGGCTCCGATGCCGACATCGCGCTGTGGGATCCGAAGCGCAAGGTGACGATCCGCCACGAGATGATCCATGACGGCTCGGACTACACGCCCTATGAAGGGTTAGAGGTCACCGGCTGGCCGGTGCTCACGATGGTGCGCGGCAAGGTCGTCGTCGACGACGGCACTCTGGTCGGCAGCAAGGAGCACGGCACATATCTGCCGCGCGCCAAGCCGCCGTCCGCCGCAACCATTCCGTGATACGAAGGACATTACCCGCGAACCAGAAGGCAGGAGACCACCATGCCCTACGCGACAACAGATGACGGTGTCCGGCTCTATTTCGAGGAGACCGGATCCGGCCATCCGGTGATCCTGGTCCATGAGTTTGCCGGTGACTTGCGCAGCTACGAGCCGCAGGTGCGGCATTTCGGCAAGCGCTTCCGCACCATCGCCTACAATGCACGCGGCTTTCCGCCGTCTGACGTGCCCGAGCAAGTTTCGTCCTACTCGCAGGCGCGCGCCGCCGACGATGTCCTGGCGGTGCTCGATCACATCGGCGCGCCGAAGGCGCATATCATCGGCCTCTCGATGGGCGGTTTTGCAACGCTGCATTTCGGGGTGCGTCATCCGACGCGAGCGCTGTCGCTCTGCATCGGCGGCTGCGGCTATGGCGCCGAGCTCGACAAGCGCGAGACGTTTCGCGCCGAGGCCGACGTGATCGCGGGCATGATCCGCAAGGAGGGCATGCCGGCGTTCGCCGAGCGCTACGCCTACGGGCCGACCCGCGTGCAGTACGAGAACAAGGACCCCCGCGGCCACGCCGAGTTCAAGGCCATGCTGGCCGAGCACTCGGCGGTGGGATCGGCCAACACCCAGCAGGGCGTGCAGAAGGAGCGTCCCTCGCTCTACACGCTGGTCGATGAGATGAAGCGCATCACGGTGCCGACGCTGATCATCACCGGCGACGAGGATTGGCCGTGCCTGTTGCCGGGCATCCTGATGAAGCAGAGCATCCCGTCGGCCGCGCTCGCGGTGATGCCGAATTGCGGCCACGCCATCAACATCGAGGAGCCCGACGAATACAACCGCATCGTCGGCGATTTCCTGGCGCAGGTCGAAAGCGGCCGCTGGCCGCAGCGCGATCCCAGAGCGGTGAGCGCCTCGATCACGGGGATGAAGGATTAAGGCAATCAGCCTGGCAGCTTCGATGGTGAGCTACGTTGGCGATCACCAGCACTCCAATACAGAGCGTCACCCTTCAGCCATTGTAACTGTCATCGACATGCAAACCCTCGAAGAAGTGAAAAATGAATATGAATGCCAGGTCGAAATATTGCTCCACAACCATCCCGTGGAGCTGAAGAGTTTCAAGGGGCTGTGGGCGTCCGGCGAGTTTCGGCGAGCATACGTTGTGGTGCAGGAGGTTACCCAAAGATTCGGGCTTGTGATGTCGAGCGACATGAACAAGGCAGATGAGGAATTCTTTTGGATGTATATGCACTAGAGATGTGTTGCGGGCGATTGTCCCATCGCATCCGTGGTGACGGTCCAAGTGCAGGCGGTTGGCCAGTTAGTCTTCTCGATTTTACCAGGCTCTTGAAATGCGGCCGGCATGGCGGCGCCATCGACACCGCGATCGATTCGATGACAACGATGCAACATTCGTTTGCTCGCGCCGCAACCGCCGCGTGAAATCGAACGCGTAACGATCACGTTGCGATGATGCGTCAATCGCAAAACCGACACAGAGCTGTTACGCGCGCTGGCTAATGTGTCGCACGTCGACGTCATAAATCCTTAAAGAATGGGGCACTACGGTGAAAGCCAAATTCCTTTCAACGGCCGGAGTCTGTCTGGTCGCTGCGGCTGCAGTTGTGTGCAGCGCCGCCGCTCACGACGATGACAGAGATCACGATCATCGTCATCCGCACGACATTCACACCGCAACGCCGATCAAGCATCTCGTCGTGATCTTCAACGAGAACCGCTCGTTCGATCACTATTTCGCAACCTACCCGAATGCGGCCAATCCGACCGGCTCGATTCCGTTCACGGCGAAGCCGCATACGCCGAAGGTCAACAACCTCGTTAGCGCCAATCTGCTGACCAACAACCCGAACCTCAATCCGGCCAACGGCACCGGCGCGACCAATCCGTTCCGGCTCGACCGCACGCAGGCCAACACGCGCTCGCAGAACCATGCCTATACGCCCGAGCAGCAGGCGGTCGACAACGGCAAGGAAGACCTGTTTCCGGAATTCACCGGCCGCGGCACTGCCGGCGGCGTCGGCGCCTTCGGCACCAACGGGCAGGTGATGGGTTATTTCGACGGCAACACCGTCACCGCGTTCTGGAATTACGCACAGAACTTCGCGATGAGCGACAACAACTGGACCGACACCTTCGGTCCGTCGACGCCCGGCGCGCTGGAAGTAGTGTCCGGCCAGACCAACGGTGCGCAGAACATCGTCGGCACGTCATCGTCGATTGCCGACGGCCAGGGCGGCCTGACGCTGATCGGTGATACCGACCCGGCTTACGACGCGTGCTCGAGCACGACCAGCCAGGTCCTGATGACCAGCAAGAACATCGGCGACCTGCTCAATGCCGAAAAGATCAGCTGGGGCAGTTTCATGGGCGGCTTCGACCTGACGCTCAAGAACAGCAACGGCACCACCAATTGCGGCCGCAGCACGTTCTCGAGCAACGTCAACGGCACCATCGTGGACTACATCCCGCACCACGCCTGGTTCCAGTACTACAAGTCGACCGCCAACCCGACCCATGCGCGGCCGAGCTCGGTGAACGCTGTGGGCCACACCTATGTGCCCGGCAGCAAGACGCTCGATCCGGCCAATCATGCCTACGATCTCGAGGACTTCTACGCTTCGGTGAAAGCGGGCAACCTTCCGGCGGTCTCCTACATCAAGATGCCGGCCTATCAGGACGGTCATCCCGGCAACTCCGATCCGCTCGACGAGCAGGCCGGCAATGTCGAGCTGATCAACTTCCTGCAGAAGCAGCCGGAGTGGCGCGACACCGCGGTCATCATCACCTATGACGACTCCGACGGCTGGTACGACCACCAGTACACCGCGCCGATCAGCGCCTCGTATGATCCGACCGCTGACCAGGTCAACGGTCCGGGCCAGTGCGGCCGCGGTATCGGCAAGCAGACGCAGCCGAAGGGCCTCAACGGCCAGCCGGTGAACGGCCGCTGCGGTCCCGGCACGCGGACCCCGTTCATCGTGATCTCGCCCTACGCCAAGAAGAACTTCGTCAGCCACACCCGCATCTCGCAGGCGTCGGTCGTGCGCTTCATCGAGGACAATTGGCTGCACGGCCAGCGTCTCGGCGGCGGCTCGTTCGACGACAGCGTCGAATCGATCACGGACATGTTCGATTTCGATCATGGCCACGATCACGATCACGACGGCGACGATCGGCAGACCAAGCTGTTCCTCGATCCGACGGCCGGCACGGTGATCGTCAGCCCGTCTGATGATCATCACCACCACTAACGCTCTGGGATCACTGGACGTCATATGAACGGCCGCATGTTGTGGCTTCTCGGCGCCGGCCTGCTCTGCATGGCCGGCGCCGTTGCGGCAGTCGAGACGGCAGGGCTTCCTGGGACGCAAGGACTTCCGGGGACGAATCCGCATC
Source organism: Bradyrhizobium sp. (assembly GCA_036383375.1). Lineage (GTDB taxonomy): Bacteria > Pseudomonadota > Alphaproteobacteria > Rhizobiales > Xanthobacteraceae > Bradyrhizobium. Next base: position 6,662 of record DASVOL010000869.1, read on the forward strand.
CGGTGCAGCTCCGGCGCCCGCCGGTGGCCCCGTTGTCCGGCATGGCGCAGCTCGGCCAGAAGATCTTCTTCGACGCGTCGCTGTCCTCGTCGGGCGCATTGTCCTGCGCATCCTGCCACAGTCCGGACCACGCCTACGGTCCGCCCAACGATGCGGCGGTCATGTTCGGCGGGCCGGCGCAATCGCGGCAGGGGACGCGCGCCGTTCCGGGCCTGACCTATCTGGAACGCCAGCCGAATTTCAGCATCGGACCGGAGAAGGACGAGGACGACAATCTCGTCGACTTCGCGCAACTGGCCGCAGCGGGCCAGCAGGCCGCGCGCGCGAAGAAGGTCGCAACCGGGACCGCGGCGTCGGCGGTCAACATCGTGCCGCAGGGCGGTCTGTTCTGGGACGGCCGCGCCGATACGCTGCAGGACCAGGCGATCTTCCCGCTGCTCGATCCCAATGAGATGGACGGCGGCAGCATCGAGGTGGTGGCGGGAAAGCTGCGCCAGGCGAGCTATGCCCCGCGCTTTGCCGAACTGTTCGGCGCTCAGGTCTTCGACAATACGCGGTTGCTGGTCGCGGAGGCGATGTTCGCGGTCGCGCGCTATCAGGTCGAGGAGCCAAGCTTCCATCCCTACACCAGCAAGTTCGACTACTGGCTGGAAGGCAAGACGCGGCTGAGCGAGAGCGAGCTGCGCGGCCTGCAATTGTTCAATGATCCGGAGAAAGCCAATTGCGGCGGCTGCCATACCTCGGCACCGACCCGCGACGGCCTGCCGCCGCTGTTCACCGATCATCAGTATGAGGCGCTTGGCGCGCCACGCAACGCGGCGCTCGCCGGCAATCGCGATCCCAATCATTTCGATCTCGGGGTCTGCGGCCCGTATCGCACCGACATTGCCGAGCAGACGCAATATTGCGGGATGTTTCTGACGCCGACCTTGCGCAACACCGCGACCCGCCGCGTGTTCTTCCACAACGGCGTCTTCACGAGCCTCGAGCAGGTGCTGGATTTCTATAACTTCCGCGATACCAATCCGGAGAAGGTGTATCCGCGTGCAGCCGACGGTACGGTGCGTAAATACGACGACCTGCCGGCGAAGCATCACGGCAATGTCGACGTCGCCGATCCGCCGTTCGAGCGCCATCTCGGCGACACGCCCGCGATGACCGCGCAGGATGAAGCCGACATCATCGCCTTCCTGAAGACGTTGACCGACGGCTACCAGCCGGAGCGGTGAGCGGCCGCGACGGCTCACAGCGGAACTGATACGTGAGTTGGCAGGCCTTCGTCATGCGCGCATAATGGGCGCATGAATGTGGTCGAAGGCAACGGTGCCAAAATCCCCGCGATCGGGCTCGGCACCTGGGAGTTGCGCGGGCGGACCTGCGCCCGCATCGTCGAGCAGGCGCTGCGGCTCGGTTACCGGCACATCGACACCGCCCAGATCTATGACAATGAGCGCGAGGTCGGCGAGGGGCTGCGCGCCTCCGGCGTCAAGCGCGACGATGTGTTCCTCACAACCAAGATCTGGACCACGCATTTCATGGCGAAAGATCTCGAACGCTCCGCCAAAGAGAGCCTGGCGCGGCTGCGTCTGACCGAGGTCGATCTGTTGCTGCTGCACTGGCCGCATCCGCACGTGCCGCTTGCCGAGACGCTCGGCGCGCTGGCGCGGGTCAAGCAGGCAGGACTGGCGCGGCATATCGGGGTCTCGAACTTCAACGCGGCGTTGATCGAGGAGGCGGTGGCGGCGTGCCCCGAGCCGCTCGCCTGCGATCAGGTCGAGTACCATCCTTATCTGGTCCAGGCCGACGTGATTGAGGCCTGTGCGCGCCATGGCATGGCGTTCGTCGCCTACAGCCCGATCGCGAAGGGACGGGTCAAGGGCGACCGCGCGCTGGCGCGGATCGGCGACCGCTATCGCAAGACGGCTGCCCAGGTCTGCCTGCGCTGGCTGGTGCAGCAGAATGTCTCGGCGATCCCGCGCACCTCGAAGCTCGAGCGGCTCCAGGAAAATCTCGACATCTTCGACTTCGAGTTGTCGGAAGAGGACATGCGCGAAATTTCGGCGATCGGGAGCGCGGCCGCGCGCTGACGGCCCATTGGACGGCCCGTTGGACGGCCCATGGCACATCGGGCCCTTGGCTGTGAATCGCCGCGCGGAAAAGGGCTGGGCAGCGGTCCGGATCATGCTATTGCGCTGGCCGATTGCGGTTTTGGGCCGAATGGGGATTGAGGCAGGCGGGTTCCGGCCGGTATTGTGACCGGCGGGGAGACGACACTGATGTGATCGAGCGGGATGAAGTTTCGGCCAAACGCGGATCTGCTGGCGTCGGTGTTCGTGCACCTGATGCTGCTCGCGCTGATTTTCCTGTATTCGGAGGTGCATCAGT
>DASVOL010000870.1:0-2671 GCA_036383375.1 Bradyrhizobium sp.
CTTCGTCAGATGCCACTGGGAATCTCGGTCCTGGGAAGGCGACGAAGGGTAACGACCCGCGAGCCAGGAGACCTGCCGTCAGCCGTGGTCACACGCGAAGATGCCGGTCGGGGAGTACAGGCATGAGCTTCACCTGACGCGCGAGCGCATGGTGAGACTGGTTCGCGGTGACGTGCCACTGACGTTACCGAGGTCTCACCTAGATGTTCTCCAACTCGTCCTTCCGGCGCCGCGCGCTTCTGCTCGCGTCAACGATGATCGTGCCGACAATGCTGCTCTCGACCGCACGCGCGCAGCAAGTGCCCTCGCCCGATCAGCTACCGGCTGTCGAAATCACCAGGCCGGGCGACCAGAATTTCACGCGCGCCAGGCCGGCCGCTGACGAAGCGCCGGCGCCGCGCCGCCCGGCGCCGGGCACCGTGCAAAGCAATAATGTCGGCAGCGGAGCAGGATCGAATTCGACGGGGACCGGACCGGCCGCTGGAACGGGCGGCACCGGCGGCGGCAGCCAGTTCGCGGGCATTGTCGGATCATCCTCGACCGTGATCACGGCCGACGACATCGCGCATTCGCCGGTGCAATCGCTGCCCGAGATTCTCGCGCAGGTGCCAGGCGTGCAGCTGCAAACGCTTTACGGCGGGCCGAACGGCGCCAAGACCTCGGTCGACCTGCGCGGCTTCGGCGCATTCGCCTCCGACAACACCTTGTTCCTGCTCAACGGCCGACGCCTCAACGACGTCGACAAGGCCGGCTTCGATCTCACCACGATCCCGCTCGATTCGATCGAACGCATCGAGATCACCCGCGGCAACAGCGGTGCGGTGCTCTATGGCGACAACGCGGTGGGCGGCGTGGTCAACATCATCACCAAGACCGGCGCCGGCGGTCCGCCGGCGACGATACGCGCCGAAGGCGGCTTCGGCTCGTTCAACACCCGCATGGCCGCGGTGTCCGCGGCGCTCAATTCCGGACCGTGGTCGACCTCGTTCTACGGCAACGGCATCAAGTCCGACGGCTACCGCGTCAACAATGCGCTCGACCAGCGCAACGCGGTCGGCAACGTCAATTACACGACATCGGATCTCACCGCCTTCCTCACGGTTACCGGCAGCGACCAGAAACTCGGCCTGCCCGGCGGACGGCTGGTCGATCCGTCGATCGGCGTCAACGAGCTGCTCACCGATCGCCGCGGCGCGGCGACGCCCTTCGACTATGCCAACCAGCAGACCGCCAGCGTCACCACCGGCTTCACCAAGACGCTGATGAATGGCGTCGACCTCATCGTCGACGGCGGCTGGCGCCAGCGCGAGACGCAAAGCGGCTTCTTCGGCACCGTGCCGACCATCAGCTTCGCCTCGACCTACAACGATGCCGCGTTGCAGACCTGGTCGATCACGCCGCGGCTCAGCGTCAAGAACGTGATGCTGGGCATGCCGTCGACGATCCTCACCGGCATCGACTATTACGATTCGACGTTCCGTGAGGCGCGCGGCGCCTATCAGGGCGTCGATCCCTATCACATCTACAATATCGAGCAGCAGACCGTGGCCGGGTACTGGCAACACACACTGGGTCTATTACCGACCACCGACTTCTCCTACGGCGCGCGCATCCAGAACACCAGCGTGTCGGCGCGCGATCGCTACGATCCGAGTGCGCCGTTTGCCTTCGACACACAGGCGGCGCCGCTCGACAGCAACGAGACGCAATATGCGCTGCATGTCGGCGCCGAGCATCGCTTCACCGACACCTTCTCGGTATTCGGCCGCGCCGCGCGCGCATTCCGCACGCCCGACGTCGACGAGCGCGTCGCATCCGGCCCATCATTCGACCCGCTGACCTTCGCCCCGATCCCGCAGAACTTCCAGCTCAAGACCCAGACATCGCAGGATGTCGAGGGCGGTTTCCGCGTCAAGACCAACCTGTTTCAGGTCCAGACCAGCATCTATCTGATGGATCTCGAGAACGAGATCCATTTCAACCCGGTGCTGTTCTACAACACCAACCTCGACCCGACCCGCCGTTACGGCTCGGAGACCAGCGCCTCGCTGAGGGTCAGCGACAGCGTGACCCTGCGCGGCGGCATGGCGATCACCCGCGCCGTCTTTCGCGAGGGCATGTGGGCCGGCAACGACGTGCCGCTGGTGTCGCGCTACACCGGCAATCTCGGCGTGACCTGGAATATCTGGCAGAACTATCTGGTGTTCGACGCCACGGTGCGGGCCTGGAGCTCGCGCATCATGGACAACGACCAAGCCAACACCCAGAACCGGATTCCCGGTAATGCCACCGCCGATCTCAAGCTCAGCGGGCAATACGACCGGTTCTTCTGGTCGCTGAGCGTGAACAATCTGTTCAACGCGCTCTACTACGACTACGCCATCGCGAGCTCGTTCACGGCCGGCCGCTTCTCGGCCTATCCGCTGCCCGGCCGCACCTACATGGTCAAGGCGGGCGCGACGTTCTAGAGCGATCGGCGCGGCCGATAGTGACCCGGCCGCGCCATCTCCTTACGTTACAAGCCGCGGTGAACTGGGGTAGACTTTCGGCAGATGATTTGACCCGCGCAGGGGAAACGCATGGCCAAGGCCGGAAAGAAGAGCAAGGGCAGCGGCAAGATCGACGACAAGTCCGACGACAAGTCGAAAAAGCCTCCACCGCCCGCAGCGCC
>DASVOL010000871.1:0-4457 GCA_036383375.1 Bradyrhizobium sp.
ATTCTCCGAGTTGATCGAACGCGGCATGATCGTCCCCGGCGCCAAACTCGTCGATGCCAAGAAGCGCCATGGCGCCCTGGTGCGCGCCGACGGCGCCATCATGCTCGGCGACAAGGTCGGCTCGATCCACCGCATCGGCGCGGTCGCGCAAGGCTCCGGCGCCTGCAACGGCTGGACCTTCTGGCACGTCGAGACCAAGACCGGCCTCAGGCTGATCGACGAGCTGCGCGCCGAGATCCGCTCCGGCATGGCGGTGGGCTGAAGTCCCGCCGCGAATCCGGCACCGTCTCTCCCTCTTCGTCATTCCCCGATGCGCAGTTGCGCATCGGTGAATGACGAGTGGAAAATGACGCCGTCTTGAACGGAGGCCGCCTTGTTGCGCCGCGGCGGCGGGCCTACATTGACGTCAGTCACTTGCCGTTTCGATTGGATCGCCCGATGCGAAGACAATCCGAGACCTTGCTGCTGGTGCCGCTGCTGCCGGTCTTCCTGCTCGGCATGTTTCCGATGCTGCTGATCGGCCTGCTCGGATTCTTCGGCCTGATCATTTTCGGCATCCTGCTGGTCTGCGTCGGTCTCACGCTCGGCCTCGAGGCTCACAGCGAGTTCAATGAAGAGGTCATCGTGCACGGCTATGCCCGCGGCTCCGAGCGCGCGACGCAGCGCTCCAACCTGCACGCTGCGATCCGCTCCGCCGCCGTGCTGGACGTCGCCGGCGTCGCGCTGATCGTCGCGGGTATCCTGGGCTTCTTCTGGGCCGGCTGACCAGCGCGGGACGCGACCCAGATTCACAAACTCGTCGCTTGCGCATTGCAGCGAATTTTGCGCATGAGGGGCCAAGCGGCCCTCGCCCGCCGCGTCCCGATCTCGCCGGTCACAAGAACCAAGGGAGTCCCTTCATGATCAAATTCTATTTCAATGGTGCGCCGAACCCGAACAAGGTTGCCCTGTTCCTGGAAGAATCCGGCCTGCCGTTCGAGGCGATTCCGGTCGACACCCGCAAGGGCGAGCAGTTCGCGGCGGAATTCCTCAAGGTCAATCCGAACGGCAAGGTGCCGGCGATCGACGACGACGGGGTGCTGGTGTTCGATAGCAACGCCATCCTGCTCTACCTCGCCGAGGAGAACGGCAAGTTCCTGCCCGCCAACACGCCGGCCAACCGCGCCGCGACGCTGTCCTGGCTGATGTTCATCGCGACCGGCCTCGGCCCCTATTCCGGCCAGGCGGTGCATTTCAAGCATTTCGCGCCGAAGGATCTCGACTACGCCAACAACCGTTACCAGTACGAGGCACATCGCCACTACAAGATCCTCGACGATCATTTGGCGAAATCGCGCTACATGGTCGGCGACAGCTACACGATCGTCGACATGGCGTTCTGGGGCTGGGCGCGGATGGCGCCGTTCATCCTCGGCGAGGACGGCTACGCCAAATATCCGAACGTGAAGCGGCTGGTCGACGAGATTTCGGCGCGGCCGGCGGCGGCGCGCGCGATCGCGCTGAAGGACAAGCACGCCTTCAAGACCGAGATGGACGACGCGGCGCGCGACATCATGTTCGGTCACCTCAAGTCCAAGGTGGCGTAAGCCATCCTTAAAACGCTGCGCAGGGTGGGTGCGCTGACGCGTAGCCCACCCTGCGCATTTTCGCATGCAACTTACGGCGGCCAGTACTTGCCGTTGTCATGCCAGCCTTGATGGACGATGTCGGCGCGGCAGACGCCGATGTCCTGCAACTCGCGTTCACTCATGGCAGCGAGTTGCCGCCAGGCGCGCCGGTCCTCACCCCACTGCCGGATCCGGACCAGCGCTGCCGCGACTGCGGCCGTCAGTGCTTCAACCCGCCGCGCGAACCGCGGCCGCCGGAAACGGACCGAGCGCCTTCTCGGTCAGCACCGAGTCGCAATATTCTCGCACCTCCTTGATCTTGCCGCCGTCGAAGCGAAACACCATGCAATAGTCGTTGTCGTAACGCTGGCCTTCCCTGGTGAGGTTGTTGCCCTTGGCCTCGACCACGACGATATCGCCGTCGGCGACGATGCGATGGGCGACGGTGCGGGTCCGTTCCACCAGCCTGGAGCGGACGGTGCCGTGCAGGTCGTTCATGATCGACTGCTTGCCGGTGAAGGTGCGCGACCAGGAATATTGCCCGGTCACGGTCCAGGTCGCATCGTCGGCAAGCGTCGCCATGAACAGCGATTTCTCGCGCACCGCGGGATCGGGATTGCTCGCGACCACGAATATTTCCTGCACCAGTTTCTTGTTGTCGGCTGCGCTCATGGCGCGTCTCCTTGCAATGGATTGGCTCAGATTTCAGGGCATTCCCTCACGCGAAGCGCTGTTCGCTTCGCGTGGGAACGCCTTGCCTCCGGATCATGCGGCGCCGACGCACATTCTTCCAATCGATAGGTGGTATGATATATATTCATCTGATGAATTTGAATTCGCTTGACCTCAATCTGCTGGTCGCGCTCGACGCCCTGCTGCGCGATGCCAATGTCAGCCGTGCCGCGATGCGGCTCAACCTGTCGCAGCCGGCGACCAGCCACGCGCTGCAGCGGCTGCGCGATTTGATCGGCGATCCGCTGCTGGTGCGCAACGGCGCGCGGATGGAGCTGACGCCGCGGGCGCAGGCGCTGCGTTCACCGCTGGCGCAGGCGCTTGACCAGGTGCGCACGCTGTTCGTCTCCGACGATTTCGACCCCGCGCGCAGCGAGCGGCATTTCCGTCTGATGATGCCGGACCTCGCGGTCGAACTGCTGATGCCGCCGCTGATGGAGAAGGTGACGCAGCTGGCGCCGAACGTCACCATCGACGTGGTGCCGTGGCGCAGCTCGACGATCTTCACGCCCGACTTTGCCCGCACCATCGATCTCGTGATCTCGATCGGCAATTCCTTCAAGGGCTTTCACCGCCAGCGGCTCTACACCGACATCGATGCCCTGGCGGTGCGGCGCGGCCACCCCACTGGGGCCAAACTCAGGAAGCGCGAGGCGTTCCTCGCCGCACGGCACGTCGCCGTGATCATCCGCGGCCATAACGAGGATCTGATCGACACCTGGTTGCGCGCCAAGGGTATCCAGCGGCGGATCGCGCTGGTGGTGCCGGGCTATATCGAGGCGCTGCACGTCACCGCGCGCACCGACCTCGTCGCCTTCGTGCCGCGCCGGCTGATCTCTGCGCTGGCAAAACAATTATCGCTGGTAACGGTGACGCCGCCGCTCGATCCCGGGATCGACGAGCAGCATATGTTCTATCCGACACGGGCCCAGATGGATCCCGGTTCGATCTGGCTGCGCCGGCTGATGCTGGAGACCGGGCGGGAGCTGGAGACGCGCAAGGTGTGACGACGCGCTCTCTCCACGCGTCGTCCCGGCCTGCGCCGGGACGACACCGAGTTTTTGGCGCTTACACTCTCTGTTCTGCCAGCACCTTCTGCACCGCAGGCCGTTGCTCCATCGCGGCGCGATGCGCCTTCACCTTGGGCAGGGTCGCGATGTCGACGCCATCGCCGTCGAGCCAGAGGGTCAGCGTGTAGAGATAGGCGTCGCCGACCGTGTAGCTGTCGCCCATCACCCACGGGCCCTTCAGCATGTCGCGCTCGATCAGGTTGAAGCAGGCGCCCATGGTCTTCGGGACCATCGACTTCATGTCGGCGAACGACGTCTCCTGGGTCGCCCAGCGCGCGCCGCGCATCTTGTGGGCGTGGCAGACATGCACCGTCGAGCAGAGGTAGGAATTGAAGGCCTGCAGCTTCGCGAATGCGAAGGCGTCGTCGAGCGGCGCGAGCTTCGCCTGCGGATAGGTCTGTGCGATGTAGGCCAGCATCGCCGGCGTCTCGGTCAGCACGCCGTGGTCGGTCACCAGCGACGGCACCCGGCCCTTCGGATTGATCTTCAGATACTCCGGGCTGTTCTGCTGGTTGACCTTGAAGTCGAGCCGCTCGACCGAATAGGGCGCGCCGGCCTCGGCCAGGGCGATGTGGGACGCGAGCGCGCAGGTGCCGGGGGCGGTATAGAGCTTGAGCATGTCGTTGTCCTCTGCGGGCCTTGTCGGTTCGTTGCGAACCCGGCCTGGCTTGTTATGAGATGCGACGGACGTTAGCGGCAGCCCCCCTTGCCGTCCACCCCGCGCGGCGCCGCGGACCTTGCCCGCAACGGGGCCGCCATGCGATGACCATGGCCAATCGAGAGGGCTTTTCATGACTGTGCTGATTGCAGGTGGCGGAATTGGCGGGCTGACTCTGGCACTCAGCCTGCACCAGATCGGCGTGCCCTGCCGCGTCTTCGAAAGTGTGCCCGAATTGCGACCACTCGGCGTCGGCATCAACGTGCTGCCGCATGCGGTGCGCGAATTGATCGAGCTCGGCCTGCATGACGTGCTCGACGCATCGGCGGTGCGCACCCGCGAGCTCGCCTATTTCTCCAAGCACGGCAAGCCGATCTGGAGCGAGCCGCG
>DASVOL010000872.1:0-3298 GCA_036383375.1 Bradyrhizobium sp.
TGGCGTTGAAGGCGTTGAGCTTGTCGGGCCGGTTCAGCGTGATGGTCAGGATCTGCTCGGCGACCTCGTACTTGATCGTCTCATACGCCATGGGGATGATTTCCTCTCGGTTTTCTTGAATGAACGGCGCTGGCGCGCGTCTCCATTCAGTTAACCCGGCAATCATCCCTTGTGAAGAAGAGGGATGCGCGGTGTGGTTCCGCGCATCCTGACTTGCGTTGAGGCGCTACTTCTTCGGTGGCGTCGGCCACGGCTTCTGCGGGCCGCGCAAGCCTTCGAACGCCTTGCCGATGCCGAGCACGCCGATGTCGTCGAAGCGGCGGCCGATGATCTGGACGCCGATCGGAAAGCCCTTCTTGTCGTAGCCGCCGTTGATCGACAGCGCCGGGTTCTCCGACATATTCCACGGCACGGTAAAGCAGATGTGCTCGAACGGCTTCGCGGGGTCGTTGAGCGGTGCGGCGAACTCCGCCGGGAAATTCACGACCGGCGACACCGGCGAGATCACGTAGTCGACTTCGCAGAACAGCTTTGCCGCGGCCGCGCGGATCGCCATCGTCTGGTTGAAGCCGCGCACCACATCGACGCCGGAGAGCTTTGCGCCGGCCTCGGCCCAGTTGAGGATATAGGGCAGGGTCTTGCCGCGGTCGGCCTGCGACAGCTTGGACAACTCGTCCCAAGTGCGCGCGCGCCAGAAATTGTCGAGCCCCTCGAGCATCTCGGGAGTCAGGATGCCGTCGATCTCGGTGATGACGGCGCCGGTGGATTCGAACGCCTTCGCCGCCTTGACGACGACCTCGCGAACCTCCTTCTCGACTTTTTGGCCGGATCCTGCATCGAGCATCAGCCCGATGCGCAGCTTGCGCGGCGACTTCTCCAGCGCCTTCCAGTTCACCTCAAGTGCCGGCAGGCTCATGCCGTCGCGGCGATCCGGGCGCGACAATACGCTCATCATCAGCGCGGCGTCGTCCACGGTGCGGGTCATCGGACCGGCGACGCGGCCGACATAGGGCGGGTCGATCGGCACGCGGCCGAGGCTCGGCTTCAGGGCGACGAGGCCGCACCAGGAGGCCGGCAGCCGTACCGAGCCACCGATGTCGGTGCCGAGATGCAGCGGGCCGTAGCCGGCAGCACCGGCCGCGCCCGCGCCGGAACTCGAGCCGCCGGGGTTCTTGCTGACATCCCAGGGATTGCGGGTGAGGGGATGGAACGACGACAGCCCTGACGACAGCATGCCGTAATCCGGCATCGTGGTCTTGGAGAAGATCACGCAGCCGGCTTCGCGCAGCCGTGCGGCAGGCGGCGCATCCTTCTCGGCAGGCGCGAGCTTGACGCTCGCCGCACCCAGCGGCACCGGCTGGCCTTTGGTCGCGACGTTGTCCTTGATGGTGACGGGAACGCCGTCGAGCGTGCCGACCGGTTCGCTCTGCTGCCAGCGCTCGGTCGCGGCTTTCGCGATCTTTCGCGCGCCTTCGGGGTCGTACAGATACAGCGCCTTGATGTGCGGCTCCCAGGTCGCGACCTGGGAGATGATCTCCTCGAGCACCTCGGACGGCGAGAACTGCTTGGCACGGTAGCCGGCGAGCAGGTCGACGGCCGAGAGATCGTGCAGCGACGTGATGGCGTCCCCTTTCGGCTTATGCATGCGCACCTGCCGGCATCCGTTTCTCGATGATGCGGGCGAACATGCTGGCGCCGATCGGCAGGATCTTGTCGTCGAGAACGTAACCGGGATTGTGCACGGGCACTGAACCGTCATGGCCGACCCAGAAATATGCCCCGGGAATGGCTTGCATCATGTCAGCGAAATCCTCGCTGCCCATCTTGGGCGTCGAGCGGGTGATCACCTTGGCCGGATCGACCACGGTGCGCGCGACTTCCTCGACCACGCGGGACTGCTCCTCCTGGTTCACCAGCACGCTGAAGCCGTCGCGGATCTCGACCGAGATTTCGGCGCCATAGGCCACCGCAAAGCCGGCGGCGATCTCGCGCATGCGCTTGCGGATCAGCTCACGGATCTCGTCGGAGAAGCAGCGTACCGTGCCGCACATCCAGGCTTCGCCGGGAATGACGTTGTAGGCCGACCCGGAATGGATCTGCGTGATCGACAGCACCGCAGCCTGCAGCGGATCGACGTTGCGGCTGACGATCGACTGCAACGCCTGTCCGAGCGTCATTGCGATCACGACCGCGTCCTTGGAGCGTTCCGGCATCGCGCCATGCGCGCCGTAGCCCTGGATCCTGATGTCGAAGAAGTCGGCTGCGGCCATTGCCGGGCCCGGCAGGATCGCGATCTCGCCATGGTTGAGGTCGGGCGCATTGTGCAGGCCGTAGACCTCGTCGCAGGGGAACTGCTTGAACAGGCCGTCCTTGATCATGGCGCGGGCGCCGCCGAGGCCTTCCTCGGCCGGCTGGAAGATGAAATGCACGGTGCCGTCGAAATTGCGGGTCTCGGCGAGATAGCGCGCCGTGCCGAGCAGCATCGTGGTGTGGCCGTCATGGCCGCAGCCGTGGAAGCGGCCGGGGATGGTCGAGCGCCACTTCAGATTGGTGTTCTCCTCCATCGGCAGCGCGTCCATGTCGGCGCGCAGGCCGATCTTCTTGCTGCCGTTGCCCTTGCCCTTGAGTACGCCGACCACGCCGGTGCCGCCGAGGCCGCGATGCACCTCGATGCCCCAACTCGTCAGCTTGTCGGCGACGATGCCGGAGGTGCGGACCTCCTCGAAGCCGATCTCGGGATGCGCATGCAGGTCCCGTCTGATGGCGGTGAGTTCGTCGGCAAAACTGTCGATGCGCTCAATGGTCGGCATGGCTTTCTATCCGTTTGTGCGTGATGGGGAGGAGGAGGTGAAAGTGGGGCCGTTAGGCTTGATACGAATGCCGGGACGCAAGTGTTTCCAAGGAAGCGTCGCGGGATCGGCCGGCATCGGGCCGGGCGCGGCGCAGATCAGCAGCTTCTCGGCGATCGGCTCGAAATCGGCGCGGAAATGCACCGAGCTCTTGTTGACCAGGATCTTCTGCGCGGTCGGCTCGATGCCGACATAGCGGTACATCGCCTGGTCGGCAAGCTGCGCCTTGTAGGAGGCGACAACGACGCGAACATCGCCGATGCGCAGGCAGGCTGATGCTCCCATGTCCATGTCGCGGCCGCCATAAAACGGCCCCGGCGCGACGAACTTGCCGTCCGAGAGTTGTTCGACGAGGAAGGTCTCGCGGTACGGCGCGTCGCCGGGAATGCCTGATTTGCCGCCGAGCTCGAGCGTGACTAATGCCCCGACGCCGGCCGTATGGGCCGCCT
>DASVOL010000873.1:0-3096 GCA_036383375.1 Bradyrhizobium sp.
CCCATGATCTCTTCGACGTGGTTTTCCGGATGCGGCATCATGCCGAGCACGTTGCCGCGCTCGTTGACGATGCCGGCGATCGAATGCGCAGCGCCGTTGAAGTTGGAAGCCTCGTCGACTACGCCTTCGGCCGAGCAGTAGCGATAGAGCACCCGCCCGTCGCCCTCGAGCCGCTTCAGCGTCTCCTCGTCCGCCTCGTAATTGCCCTCGCCATGCGCGACCGGCACGCGGATCACCTGGCCGGCATTGTAGCCGCGGGTGAACGGCGTGTCGGAGCGTTCGATTCGCATATGCACGTCGCGGCAGACGAATTTCAACCCGGCATTGCGCATCAGCACGCCCGGCAACAGTCCGGACTCGCAGAGGATCTGGAAACCGTTGCAGACACCGAGCACGAGCCCGCCCTTGGCTGCGAAGTCGCGCACCGCGTCCATGACCGGCGCGCGGGCCGCGATCGCGCCGCAGCGCAGATAATCGCCATAGGAGAAGCCGCCGGGCACCACCACGAGGTCGGTGCCCTTGGGCAGCGCGGTCTCGGCGTGCCACACCATCGCGGTCTCATTGCCGGATGCAAGCTTGAGCGCGCGCGCCATGTCGCGCTCGCGGTTGATGCCGGGGAAGACGAGGACGGCTGATTTCATTGCATCACCTGGTTTTGGGTGCCAGCACGAGCTTAACTGCGGCGGCAAACTTCGCGTAATTATCGTTGCTGGCCTTTTCGTCACGCGCCGAGCTGATCAGGCTCGCGGAGCCTTGCCCGGCAAGCAGCAAGCCGCTGACCTGATACTCGCTTGCGCCGTTGGCTGCCACGGTCAGGCGCCGTGCCTTGAACATGCGCGGTCCCGCGGTGCCCTTGTCGCCATCAACGCCGAGCAGCGTAATGCGCTGCCCTGGCGTCCGCTGCTCCAGCGCCTTGATGATCTGCTCCTGCCCCTGGCGGAACTGGTCGAGAGTCATCTGCTTTCCGCCGGTATAATACCGGTAGCTCACCTTGGAGCCCGCGCCGCAGGCCGATTGCGCGCAGCGGAACATATGCACATCGGATCCGCGGCGCTCGTAGGTCCATCCGCTGACCGAGAATGGTGGCGCCTGCGTCGTCGCGGCAGGCGCAGCCGGCGCCGGTTGAGCCGAAGCCCCGCCGATACCAGCTGCCGTCAGCAAGCCGACCACGAGCGCTCGGACGAAGACTTGGTCTTTGCGAGCAGAGGTAAGAGCGGCTGTTGTCATTTGGCGCGCTCGCTAGCTTAGAACCTCGACCCGGTAGTTTTCGATCACGGTGTTGGCCAGTAGCTTGTCGGCGGCGGCCTTCAGCGCCGCCTCCGCCTTGCCCTTGTCGGTCGCGGCGAGCTCGATGTCGAACACCTTGCCCTGGCGAACGCTGGCGATGCCATCGACGCCGAGCGACTTCAGTGCGCCCTCGATCGCCTTGCCCTGCGGATCGAGGATGCCCGACTTCAATGTGACAGTAACGCGTGCCTTCACGATTGCCCCTTAAGCTTAGCTCTTCACCAGCACCGGGCCGCTGCCGGCCGGCCGCTCGTTCTCGATCAGAATGCCGAGCCGCTTCGCGACCTCGGTATAGGCCTCGAGCAGGCCACCCAGATCCCGGCGGAAACGGTCCTTGTCGAGCTTCTCGTTCGACTTGATGTCCCACAGACGGCAGGAGTCCGGCGAGATCTCGTCGGCGACGATGATCCGCATCATCTCGTTCTCAAACAGCCGCCCGCACTCCATCTTGAAGTCGACGAGGCGGATGCCGATGCCGAGGAAGAGGCCGGTCAGGAAGTCGTTGACGCGAATGGCGAGCGCCATGATGTCATCGATCTCCTGCGGCGTCGCCCAGCCGAAGGCGGTGATGTGCTCTTCCGACACCATGGGGTCGTTGAGCTGGTCGTTCTTGTAGTAGAACTCGATGATCGAGCGCGGCAGCTGGGTGCCCTCCTCGATCCCGAGCCGCTGCGACAGCGAGCCGGCGGCGACGTTCCGCACCACCACCTCGAGCGGCACGATCTCGACCTCGCGAATCAGCTGCTCGCGCATGTTGAGGCGGCGGATGAAGTGGGTCGGCACCCCGATGTCGTTGAGGTGCTGAAACAGGTACTCCGAAATCCGGTTGTTGAGGACGCCCTTGCCCTCGATCACCTGGTGTTTCTTGGCGTTGAACGCGGTCGCGTCGTCCTTGAAGTGCTGGATCAGGGTTCCCGGCTCGGGGCCTTCGTAAAGCACCTTGGCCTTGCCTTCATAAATACGGCGTCGACGGCTCATTGGGATGTACCGTGTTTTGTTGAAATCCATGGATTTGGGTGCTCCGGATGACTTGGGGTTACGACCCACGACGGAGCTGCCGCGGAGGCCTGGAACCTGGGCAATCCAACTGGAAACAGAACAAGAACCATGCCTGTTGGCAACCTATCCGATTGGCCCTTCCAGCACAATCGATAGTGCCCCCTTGGGGGCACTTATACCGCCCTATCAAAAAGGCCCGATTCCGCCTGTTTTGCCTGCGGCTTAACGGCTCGTTGTCTTGCCGATTCCTCCCACATATCTAGGCAGGCATCGGGGCTGCCGCAACGAGCAGGAGCCCGCCATTCAGCAGGGAATTGGAACTTCGGCATGAACGAATTCAACAAGCGCGAGGAAGGTTTCGAGAAGAAGTTCGCCCTCGACGAGGAGCTGAAGTTCAAGGCCGAAGCACGCCGGAACAAGCTGCTCGGGCTGTGGGCGGCCGAGAAGCTCGGGATCACGGGCGATGCGGCCGGCGCCTATGCCAAGGACGTGGTGGCCGCGGATTTCGAGGAAGCCGGCGACAATGACGTCCTGCACAAGGTCCTGAAGGACCTCACCGCCAAGGGCCAGGCGCTCACCGAGCGCGACGTTCGCGCCAAGATGGACGAACTGCTGGCGGTGGCGGCCGCACAGGTGAAGGCGGGAACCTGAGCTCCCGCGACACCGCGCCATCTCTGCACTCTAAGCGCGCCGGACACCGTTCCGGCGCGACGTGTTTGTGGCCCTCGCTTTGGTGAAGTCGGCACGGATGATGTCGAGCAGCCGGCGCGATGCGGCGCTGAGGAAGCCACCGTGCCGCGTCACCGCGAC
>DASVOL010000874.1:0-4591 GCA_036383375.1 Bradyrhizobium sp.
AGGCGGCCGCCGCGGCACGGCAGCGCAGCCGGAATGCCCAGCCAGCGCCACCGACAGCTTCGGAGCGCGCGGCAGCTGCCGCCGCCGTGCTGAACGAAGCCAAGCTGCACTATCGCGCGATGCCGAGCTCGACCACCTTGCGCAGCGGCGCCTCGCCGCTCGACACCTCGCAGACCGTCAACGTCGTGCCGGAGCAGGTGCTGAAGGACCAGTTGCCGCGCAATCTGGACGACGCGCTCGCCAATGTCAGCGGCGTCACCCAGGCCAACACGCTGGCCGGCACCCAGGACGCGGTGATGCGCCGCGGCTTCGGCGACAACCGCGACGGCTCGATCATGCGCAACGGCATGCCGTTGGTGCAGGGCCGCAGCCTCAACGCTGCGGTCGAGAGCGTCGAGGTGCTGAAAGGCCCGGCGTCGCTGCTCTACGGCATCATGGATCCCGGCGGCATCGTCAACACGATCAGCAAGCGCCCCGAGCTCTACCAGCACGGCTCGGTGACCCTGCTCGGCTCGACCTTTGCCAACAACAAGAGCGGCGCCGACGGCACCATCGACATCACCGGCCCGATCGGCAGCGGCGGCCTCGCCTATCGCTTCATCGGTTACGGCGTGAGCGAGGACTATTGGCGCAATTTCGGGCGTCATCGCGAAATGCTGGTGGCGCCGTCGCTGGCCTGGTACGGCGACAACACCACCGTCCAGCTCAATTACGAGCACCGCGAGTTCATCACGCCGTTCGACCGCGGCACCGCGTTCGATTCCGTGACCAAGGCACCTCTGGCGATCCCCGCGACGCGCAGGCTCGACGAGCCCTTCAACAACATGTGGGGCAATTCGGACCTGATGCAGGCCTCGGTCGAGCACCGGCTGAACCAGGACTGGAAGCTGTTCGCGGCCTACAGCTACAACACCGAGACATTCAGCGCCAACCAGCTCCGCATCACCGGCATCAACAGCAAGACCGGCGTCGAGACCCGCAGCAATGACGGCACGCAGGGCTCGCTCAGCAATGCGAGCTACGGCACCTCCTATCTGCAGGGCAATGTCTGGCTCGGCAACATCCGCAACGAGGTGCTGTTCGGCGGTGACGGCCAGTACCGCACGATCTACCGCGACAATCTGATCCGGCAGGCGACGCCGAGCTTCAACTTCTATAATCCGGTCTATGGGCTGATCACGCCGGGCACCACGGTGTCCGCCACCGACAGTGCCCAGACCGACAAGCTCGGCCAGTGGTCGCTGTTCTTCCAGGACACGCTGCACCTGACCGAGCGCTTCGCGCTGGTCGGCGGCGTGCGCTACATGGACTACGACCAGATCGCGGGCAGGGGACGGCCCTTCATCACCAACACCAACGTCTCGGGGGACAAGATACTGCCGCTCGGCGGCGCCATTCTCAAGCTCACCGACGAGGTCTCGCTCTATGCGAGTTACACCCAGTCGCTGAAGCCGACCTCGACCATCGCGCCGCTCACCGGCGGCGTCGTGATCGGCTCCAACATCGCCCCCGAAGAGGGCACCCAGTGGGAGACCGGCGTCAAGTTCGACTTCAACAAGCGGATCTCCGGCACGCTTGCGCTTTACGACATCGACAAGAAGAACGTGCTGGTTTCGCAGCTCAACCCTGCGACCAGCATTGTCGAGTACCGCACCGCGGGCAAGGTTCGATCTCGGGGCGTCGAACTCGACGTCACCGGCAGGCTGACCGACAACTGGAGCATGATCGGCAGCTATGGCTACACCGATGCGCGCGTCACCGAGGATCCGACACTCGCCGGTAAGGCGCTGCAGAACGTCGCGCTCAACACCGCCTCGCTCTATCTGGTCTATGATTTCGGCACCACCCTGCCCGGCCGGCTGCGTCTCGGCGGCGGCGCGCGCTATGTCGGCGACCGGCCCGGCGATGCCGCGAACAGCTTCGTGCTGCCGGCCTACACCGTCGCGGATGTCTTCGCGACCTATGAGACCAAGGTCCAGACGTTCCCGGTGGTCTACCAGTTCAACGTCAAGAACCTGTTCGACACCGTCTATTATCCCTCGGCCGTCAGCAATCTGGCCGTGGCGATGGGCGACGCACGGCGCTTCTCGCTGTCGGCGACGGTGAAATTCTAGCATGGGCGTGGCGCGGACAGCGATCGGACTGCTTGCTGCCCTGGCCGCGCTCGCGTACGCCTGCACCGCGGTCCGCGCCGACGAGCTGACGCTCTACTCGACCCGCGAGGCCAATCTGGTCGAGCCTGTCGTCGCGGCCTTCACGGCAGCGACCGGCACCAAGGTCAACACCGTCTTTGTCGCGGACAGCCTGGTCAAGCGCCTGACAACCGAGGGCGACGATTCACCGGCGGATGTCCTGCTCACCATCGGTCTCGACAAGACGAGCCAGCTTGCCGCGCGCGGGCTGACGCAGGCACTGGCATCGCCAGCGCTTGACCAGGCGGTGCCGGCGAACCTCCGCGGCGGCAACGGTCAGTGGATCGCGCTCGCCATCCGTCCGCGTGTCGTGTTCGCACGCAAGGACAGCCCCCTCGCCGCGATCACCTATGAAGAGCTTGCCGACCCGAAGTGGCGCGGCAAATTGTGCATGCGGCCGGCCGCGCACCAGAACAATGTCGCGCTGGTCGCGGCCTATCTTGCGCATCACGGAACAGATGCGACGCAGTCCTGGCTCGCCGGACTGAAGGCCAACCTCGCCCGCAAGCCAACCGGCAAGGACAACGACGTCGTCCATGAGATCGCGGAAGGACGCTGCGAGATCGGGATCGGCAACACCGTCGCGCTCGCGCAACTCCGCGACGGCCGCGAAGGCAACGACTGGCGCGCCTGGGCGGACGCCGTGAAGGCGGTGCCGACTGCGTTCGCGGGCGGCGGCAGTCACGTCAACCTGACCAGTGCCGCGATCGCCCGGCACGCGCCACATCCGGCCGCGGCACGCGCCTTCCTCGAATTCCTCGCCACACCCGAGGCCCAGACGATCTTCTCCACCGCCGAGCTGGAATACCCGGTGCTGGCGACCGCCAAGCGGGCGCCGATCGTGGAGGGATTCGCATCGTTCGCCGCCGATGCCCTCCCCATCGACGAAATCGCCGCGCAGCAAGCGGCCGCAATCGCACTGATCCGAAAGGCTGGATTCGATGAATGATGTCCGCCGCCCGATCAAGGCCGCGCTGCTGCAGGTCCACTCCATCGCCGGCCTTGCGCTGGCGCTGCTGTGGGCGGTGGTCGGAATCACCGGCGCGACGATGGCCTTCGAGGACGAGATCGAGGCCAGCCTGAACAGCCAGATCATGCGCGTCGACGCCAGTGCGACGCGGCGGCTCACGCCCGACGAATTGGTGGCGAGGCTTCAGGCTGACAGTGACTTGGGCAAAGTCTCGGCCGTGACGATGTCGAGCGACCCGTCGGCCGCGGCACGGATCCGCTTCGCCCGCAGTGAAGTCGGCACGCGGCCGTCCTCGGTCTATGTCGATCCTTACAACGGACATGTGCTCGGCTCGCCGCGCGGCGAGGACTTCTTCGCCACCGTCCGCAAGCTGCATCGCTGGCTGCTGTTGCCCGGCGACGGCAATGGCATCGGCCGCAAGATCACCGGCACTGCCGCGATCTGCCTGATCGTGATGCTGATCACCGGCCTCGTGCTGCGCTGGCCGCATCGCGCGCGCAACGTGAAGATGTGGCTCAAGCCGAACCTCGGCCTGCGCGGGCGCGGCCTGCACCGCTCGCTGCACGCCGTGATCGGCACCTGGGTGCTGCCGGTCTATCTGGTGATGACGCTGACCGGCCTGTGGTACTCGTTCGAGTGGTACAAGGCCAGTACCAACTGGCTGCTGGCGCGGCCTCAGGCCACCGCGACTGCAATGCAGCCCAAGCCACCACGCGGCGCGGCCGCCGCAGCGGACAAGGGCGAAGCCAAAACCGAAGCGAAGAGCGAGACAAAGCCGCTCGCCTTCGATCGAGTCTGGACCACGCTCCTGCAGCAGGAGAACAATGATTACGGAAGGGTCCTGCTGACCCTGCCGACCGGCGCGGGCACGGCGGTGCGCGTGCGGTCATGGTCGCGGGATTCCTCGCTTGAGAGCGTGCGTGACGAATTCCGGATCGATGTCGTCACTGGCCGCGTCATCTCGTCGGATCGCTACGCCGACAAGACGTTCGGCGAGCGCGTTCTTGCCGGCGTGCTCGACATCCACCGCGGCGCCATCCTGGGATGGCCCGGCAAGCTCGCCTTCATGCTGGCCGCCGCCATGATGCCGCTGTTCGCAGTGACCGGCGTCCTGCTCTATCTCTCCCGGCGCAGGCACCGGCGTCTCGCGCGGCAGCCGATGGGTCACCTCGTTCCGGGCGAATGAACCGCGCGATCAGCCGAGGCCGCACACCACAGGCCGGGCGCGCAACTCCGCGTCCGTCTCCGCCGCGAGCTCGAGCAATCCGCGATAGGGATCGCCCGATATCCCGAGCGCGGCGGCGAAAGCAGGCTCGGTCTTGAGGCCATCTGCACGTAACTTGCCGACGGCTCGCCGCAGCCGCCCGTCATCAAGCGCGAGCAGCCGCCGCTCCACCTCGAAATGGATCCAGCCCCGCTGCTGGCGCAC
>DASVOL010000875.1:0-11578 GCA_036383375.1 Bradyrhizobium sp.
GCCGCGGCGGATATTGTTTAAGGGACTGGTCGTTCCGGAATCGCGCAACAATCAGCATTTGTGGTTATGGGTCCCTGCTTTCGCAGGGACGACGCTGAATGTGTTGCGCGGCTCGCGGACCATACCTCACCATTCTCGCGGGGCGATGCGTCCGAGCTTTGTTTTTCACTCCGCCCTCGCTCGAACAGAGGGGGCAGGGAAAGCTAGGCGCCGATCGCACCCATGGGCCCATCGGCGCAGCCATCCCCAACGGCCTGGTCACGCCGTTTCGGGCCTGCCCTGGAATTGCGACGGGTTCTTCCCGGTCCATCGTATGAACGCGCGGCGGAAATTGGCGCCGTCGCTATAACCGAGGCGGCTTGCGATCTCTTCATGAGTCAGGCGAGTGTCGCGCAGATACTTGATCGCCAGAATCTTGCGAACTTCGGCGACGATGTCGCGGTATGAGGTCTGCTCGGCATCGAGTTTGCGGCGCAACCGGCGTGGGCTGATGGACAGCGAGTCCGACATCGCCTCAAGGCTCGGGAATTGGCCGGGCGACCGCAGCAGATTTTGGCGGACGGCAGCCGCACAGTCGCTGGCTTCATCGATGTCGCCGAGCAGTCGTGCACATGCTTCATGAGCCATTGCGTGCGTCACACGATCCGCCAGTGCGATCGGCTCATCAAGCAAAGCCGCATCGTATCGAAGCTGGTTGATCGGCTGATTGAACATCACTGGACATTGAAAAACACGCGCGTAGGCCGCGGCATGGGCAGGGGCCGGATAGACGATATCGACGCGGGACAGGCAGAATTCCGGGCCACGCAAGTCCTTGAGAATCGTCAGGTGCGCGGCAAGGCCAAATTCCAATGCAAGGCGATAGAGATCGCTCAGCGTGTCCTGCGAGATCACGACGACCGTCGGATGGCACGCGGTGCCGTCGTCCTCGGCGTAACTGGTGTGGGTGACCCCGCCGGTGACGGGACTGTACTTGAGCGAGAATTCGATGGCGTCCCGGCGGCTTCGGCTGCTTTGCAGCGCGTAGCCGTACATGCCGTAAGCGGTGATATGCATGCGTTGACCTGCATTCAGCGCGATAGCCGGATTGCGCGACCACCGCAGGGCATTGCGAAACACGGCGATGACCTGACGGTAGGATATTCGCAGCGCGACCTTCTCGAGGTCGCGCGGCTTAAGACCGCTTCCCTCAAGAGCCTGGTCAGCGCCGATTTGCTCTTCGGCCAACGCCTCGACGATCGCAATGATACGTTGCGGCAGGTAGATACGCTGATCGAAGTCAGGAAGTGCTATCGACATCATTGAATCTCGACGTGAGCGAGCCGATTCAATGATTGCGACGGAATACTGTGGTGAGCAGCAGCCCCCGGCAAATCGGCACCTCCATTCGACCAGGCAGCTTATCAGCGACGATAGCTCCGTTCACCCGCTTCGCGTTGGTGCTCCACAAGGTATCTGGCATATCCGATCAGACCGCGTTGTTGTTCGTCGTCAAGTTGGGCATAGGCCGCAAGCAGGCTGGAGCAGTGGGCCAGTCGAGTGACGCTGTGCTTGACGCGTTCAAGCGGTGTTGGGATTCCTGAAATGTCGTTGTCCATCGCCGGTGTCGATTCCGCAATTGGCATACAAGATGGCAGCAGCAGGTTCATCCGCAGTCAGCTCCGCGCCGGCCGAATTTGGCTTCGTCCGGCGCGGCTCGGCTCTTCATCCAGCGACCGCGGCGACCTGAGACGAGGTGCCTGCGGGCGCCTCCTGCCGGACCCTGAACATCAGGACCAGCAACGCGCTGACGAAAGCGGCCGCGCCGCCGATCATCAATCCGTAGGGAGCGGATCCCGTCGCCTCCTTCACATAGCCGAAGACGGTCGGCCCCACGAAGCCGCCCAACGCGCCGAGGGAATTGACTGCCGCGATTCCCGCCGCCAGAACGCCGGGCTTGAGCAGGGTTGGCGGAATCGTCCAGAACACCGGCGTCAGGGCCGAACTTCCGATCGCAAAGATCGAGACGAAAATCAGCAATACGGCGATGTGGCCGGCAGCCAGACCTGCGCCCGTCAGACCGATGCCAACGAGGGCGAAGCAGAGTGCCAGATGAAGCTTGCGCTCGCGGCGGCGATCCGAGCTGCGGGCCACGGCCAGCATGCCGACGATGCCGAAGATTGGCGGGATCGAGAGCAGCCAACCGGTCGTCGTGTTGTCGTAGCCGAACTTGGCGACGATGCCGGGCAGGAACAGGCCGGCAGAATAGCCGGCAGCCTGGCTGAGGAAGTACACGAACGAAAGCTGCAGGATCAGCGGATTGAGCATCACCTTCAGGAAACCGCCATGGCCAGCCGTGTGTTCGGTTGCGGCCGCCTCGTTGCGCAGATTATTGATGATCCAGTCCCGTTCGTCGTCTGCGAGCCACCTCACGCCGATGGGGAAGTCGGGCAATACGATCAGCGTGGCCAGTCCCAGAATGACGGATGGCAACGCCTCATAGATGAACAGCCATTGCCATCCGGCCAGGCCATGGCTTTCGATGTTGAGGAGGAAGCCCGATAGCGGCGCACCGATGAATGCCGACAATGGAATCCCGACCATGAACAAGCCGACGATCCGCGCGCGATAGACCTTGGGAAACCACATCGTGAGGTAAAAGATGATGCCGGGATAGAACCCGGCCTCCGCCAGGCCGAGCAGGAAGCGAAGCACGAGGAAGACCCGCTCGTTCGACGTTCCGGTCACAGCCGCGATTTGCGGAATGAAGGCGAAAGCCCCCGACACGATGCCCCATGAGATCATGATGCGTGCGATCCATCGGCGCGCGCCGAAGCGCTGCAGCAGGATGTTGGAGGGGACCTCCACCAGAAAATAGCCGAGGAAAAAGACGCCGGCGCCCAACCCGAAGGCGGCATCGGACATCTTGAGATCGGCAACCATAGACACATGCGCAAAGGCGACGTTGGTGCGATCCAGAAACGCAATCAGGTAACACAGCATCAAGAACGGAATCAGCCGCCACGTGATCTTGCGTATGGTGCGGCGCTCGAGCTCATTCATCATGACCCTCCCATTTTCCACTGTTCGCTTTGCTTGGAGAGGGTTGGAGAGATCCACGCGAACAGCACACGGGGCCGCCGGAGACGGCGCCGCATTGCGGTTGGACGGACGCCGCGAAGCACTGTTGGACATGCTGTCCGAGTGCGTGACGCGGCTCTGCCGTTCGCTCAGGGTGAGTACTGTCCCGCTCGCGTTTTTTGTTGCCGAAACACTAGCGGGAGGCGGCGGACGGAAAAGGTCCGATTGGACCGCTCATGGCGTCATTTTTGACTGGAAGCGCTAAGGTCAGCAGCTTGAACGCGGGAAGTGGCCGCGCCGCTGCCCTTGAGCAGCTTGTCCGGCCGGCGGGCGCGCAGCGCCATGCCGCCGGCGACGCCGACGCCGATCACATACATCCAGCCCTCATGAAAATCGGACAGATGCGAATTGAGCAGCGAGCTCGTGATGTTCTGCGCGACGATCGCGAGCCCGATCCAGCTCACGAGATCGCGGCCGGCGAACAGGCTGGTGTGGCTGATCCACATCGCGTACAGCAGCAGGATGCCGATCAGTCCCCACTGGATCGCGACATTGAAGGTCTGGTTGTGCGGGTTGTTGATTACCTCGGCATCCAGGCCGGTTTTCCCGGCTGCATCCAGCTCGAACATATGTTTGATCGAGCCGGTGCCGTGCCCGAGCAGCGGCGCCTCGGTGATGACCTTCACCGACTTCCGCCAATAGGTCAGGCGCTGCGCGGTGGAGGCGATCCCGGACGTATCGTTGGCGCGATACTCGATACCGACATCGGCGATGCGCTGGCGCAGATAGGGTGACGTCGTCCATACCAGCAGGCTGGCCAGCGCGATGCCGGCGAACAGCAGGCGCGTGGCGCGGCGGGACAGATGCAGCGAGGCGAACAGGACCAGCAACACAGGCATGGTGACCAGCGCGGTCCGCGCCGAGACGACGTACAACATGTTGGCGACGAACAACAGGATCAGCGCGAGGGCGCCGGCTGCGATGCGCCATTGCCGGGCCCGCAGCGCCGTCAACGCCGGCAACATCAGCGCGAAGGCGCACAGCACGAATTCCTGGCTCTGGTCGAGGTAGTTCTTGACCGGCACGCCGTCAGAGGCGGTGTGCGCGAGCTTGAGCTGCGGCAGCGCCAGCACGATCCAGGACAGGATCATCAGCAAGGTGCAGGACACCAGGAAAGCTGAGAACACCCAGAGCCCGCGCTGCGAGCGCTGGAAGTAGCCGAGCAGGAACGGCAGCAGCATCAGCTTGCCGAGCGGCTTGATGCCCTGTAGCCGTTCGGCCCAGCCAGCCTCCGACCAGGCCATGCCGAGCACGGCGAGCGTAACCAGCGCGACCGGCAACGCAAAGGCCGGTTGCGCGAGGTCGAGAATGAACTGCTCCCAGTCGATGGTCGGGATCACGGCGACGAGCCACAGCAGCATGAAGACGGCAAGCGCGGTCGTCGACCATGGCAGCGAAGCCACAGCCAGCAGGATCAGGATGTCGGTCGTGCGGACATAGGCGACCGAGCCGGACCAGGCACGGACGCGATCCCGCCATCGCGTTACGGGTTCGACGGCGCCGTCGAGCGTGTGGGACTCCGTGGTCATGACCGGCCTACACGGCGGCGCCGTTGAATGCGGCGATCGCGGCAGGCGGCGCCGGCACGGCGGCCGCGACGTCTGCGCCGACCCGATGCGACAGCAGGTCGCGCGCCTGGGTGTGGTGGCCGAAGCGCTCAGCGAGCTCGGTCCGGCGTGCGCGGATCTTGCTCCGCCATTGCTCCTGCTCAGCCAGAACCCGATTGACCGAGGCGCCGATCGCGTCGATCGAGAACGGGTCGAAATAGTCGGCGAGCTCGCCCGCGACCTCACGGAACACGGCGATGTCGGAGCACAGCACCGGCGTGTTGACGGCCAGGGCCTCGATGATCGGGACGCCAAAACCCTCGGCGAGGCTCGGCATGATCAGGCCATGGGAATCGGCGATCAGGGCGGCCTTCTCGTGCTCCTCGACATAGCCGGAAAAGCGGACGTTGGGCGGCGCATTGCGGGTCAGGCCGGGGGCGCCGGTGTAGCCGATCACGACAAGATCGGCCTGCGGCAATTTGCGGAAGGCGCGGATGACCGCGGCGAGGTTCTTGCGCGGCTCGGCGGAGACGATCACGACGAAGTACGGCCGTCCGCTTGGCGCACCGGTTGCCGGCAGCGCCTGTGCATCGAACCTGGTGCGGGGATAGACCACCCGCGCCGGCAGATGCGCGAACTGCGGCAGCAAGGCGCGGAATCGGCCCAGGCTGTAATTCGAGACGAAGGCGAGCTCGTCGGCCTGCTGCAGACTGGTGAACAGGCGCGACAGGAACAGCCGCGTCGCGACGTCGCTGAGCTTGAGATCGGTCAGCGGCAGCAGGTCGTGCACGACGCAGATCACCTTGGCGCCGCGCTTGCGCTGGATCGCGACCCGCGTCGGCGTGTCGACGAGGATGACATCGTAGCCGCGCGCGTCGACCCGCGGCGGCGGCAACCGCAGCAGCGCCGAGGTGTCCTGATAGCTGTAGAAGCCCGGCTCGAGCAGGAAGTCGCCGAACAGCTTGAGATGGCGCAAATCGGTCGGGATGTATTCGAGGCCGTCGGCATGGTTCTCGATCAGGCTGACGCCGGCCGGCAGCAGATGGAGCGCGCGCAGGAAGCTGACCGCGAATTCCAGCGAGGTCGCGGCGCGCAGCTTGCCGCGGAACCAGTCCACGGTGCGGCGCAGGCCGCCGCTGCTGCGCATCACAGGCGCATTCATGTCGGCCTCGTCGAGGAAACGATAGAGCGCGAGCAGCTCGATCAGCCGCGACCCGTCGGGCAGCAGCCTGGTGCGCTGCTGGCGCTGGCGCAGCTTGCGGTAGCGGCGCGTGGTCTCGACCAGCAAGGTCAGCTCGTGGCCGTCGCCAGCCAACGAGCGGATCAGTTCACGCGTGAAATGGAAGATGCCGCGCTTGTGGTTGGGTTCGCCGAGCGCCTCGCTGACGACCAGGATCTTTGTCATGCGCTGATTTCTCTAAGCTCGAGGTGATGCGGGACAGGCGGATCCAGCGCAACGGTGCTGGTGATGCGGCCGTGGTCGAGATTGATGATGCGGTTGCAGGTTCGGCGCAGCAGCCCCTGGTCGTGCGAGGCGATGATCACGATCGCCGCGGCCTCGACCATCTTGCGCAGCCGCTGCTCGGCCTTGGCCGAGAAATTCTCGTCGACCACGCTGAGCCATTCGTCGAGCAGCAGGATGTCCGCTGGAAAAGCGGTCGCGGTCGCGAACAGCACGCGCATCAGCATGCCCGAGGAGAACATGCGCAGCGGCAGCCGCTGCATGCGTGCCTCCAGTTCCGTGAACGCCCAGATCTCGTCCAGGATCGCCGGCGTCGGTTTGCGGCCGGAGATCCGCAGCAGTAGGTTGATATTGTCGGCCGCGACGAAATCGAGATTGACGCCGGCCCCTAAGCCAAGCAGCGGCACGATGTTGCCGGAAATCCGGACCTCACCGCTGGTTGCCGGAAACACGCCGGCGATCAGCCGCAGCAAAGTGGACTTGCCGGAGCCGTTCGGCCCGGCGAGGCCGATGCGGGCGCCGGCCTTCGCCTCGATCGAGATGTTGTCGACCGCGCGGATGGTGCGCATCTCGCTGGTCTGGCGGAACAGGCGGCCGAGCAGGCGGCGCTTCAGCGAGAAGTCGTAGGCGCCGTACAGCGGGTAATCGAGGCAGACGTCGCGGAGGTCGATGCTTGCCATGTGCTAGATCCAGAACGCCGCTTTGCGCAATTGAGCGACCGTCACGATCGCGGCGACCGCGAGCGCGGCAAGGCAGGCCAGCACATAGATCACGCTCGTCGTCGCGACATGGCCCGATGCCAGCGGGTCGCGCCAGACCGCGAACAGATGCGTCAGCGGATTGAGCCGCATCACCGTGGAGCCGCGATCGATCATCTCGGGCGTCCAGATGATCGGCGAAGCCAGGAAGGCCAGCGTCAGCGAGGACTCGATGATCGGCTTGATGTCGCGGTAGCGCGTCGCCAGCGCGCCGAGCACGAGGCTGACGCCGAGCGCTGAGATGACGAACAGGACGAGGCCGGGTAGGGCGGCGATCGCACCGCCGACATCCCGCGGCGTCAGTACGAGCCACAGGATCAGCGGCACGACCGCATTGTGAGCCGCGAACAGCGCCTGGCGGAAGGTACATTGCAGCAGGAAGATCACCGGCGGCAGCGCGCGATCCTTGATCAGGCTGGCCGAGCCCTGCAGCGCGGTGGTGGCGTCGAGCACCACACTGTTGAGGAAGGTCCAGGCGGTGAGGCTCGCCGCCAGCATCGGCAGCCGCGCCACCGCGCTGGCGTTGGAGAGATGGCCGATGACCGAGCCGAGCACGGCCACCATGATCGCCATCTGGATCGACATCCAGAAGGGTCCAAGGAGGGAGCGGACGTAGCGATGGCGGACGTCGGACCAAGCCAGCGCTGCCGCGATCTGGATCGCGCCGACGAGACCGGCCGTTCGGGGGCGCGGGGCTGGGGCTAATGACCCTGCGTCCTTTGCGGCGGCCTCTTCGGACACGACCTTGCGGTACACCGTTTCCACCCCCTCCTTGAAGGCTGATGTCGAGTATTTCGTGATCGCGCGATGCCGCGCGGCCTGCCCCATGCGTCGGCGCCGCTCGGGATCGTTGATCAGCGTCTCGATGGCGTCGGCGAGCGCGGTGGGATCGCCGGGCGGCACCGTGATGGCCTCGAGGCCGTCGCGGGCGACATGCGGAACGCCGGTGTCGAGCGCCGTGTTGACGATCGGACGGCTCGCCGCCATCGCCTCGAGCTGGACCAGCCCGAAGGTCTCCGCATTGGTCACCGACGGCATCACGAAGACGTCGGCGATGCGCATCAGCTTGACGCGCTCGCTCTCGGACACCGAGCCGAGCAGGCGCACGCGGTCCTGCAAGCCGTAGTCGCGGATCAGCTGCTCGAGATGGTCGCGCTCGCGGCCCTCGCCGACGATCCAGACTTCAAAACTGCGGGCGTGGGCGGCGCGCACCAGCACGTCAAAACCCTTGTAGGGCACCAGCCGACCGCAAGCGAGCACGAGGCGGCCGCGGGCGTTGACGTCGTCGGCTTGCGCGGCGGGCCGGTCATACTTCTCGACATCGACGCCGAACGGAACGGCGTGGCACTTGTCGACAAATTCCTGCAGCAGCGGCGTGGTTTCGATCAGCACCGGATCGGAGACGATGATCGCGGCGGCGCGCCGCAAGGTCCGCCGCATCATCGGCTCGACCAGGAAGCGCAAGGCCGCGTGCGAGACGATGTCGGCGTGCCAGTGCACCACCAGCGGACGCGCGCGGCCGAGCCCGAATGCGAACACCAGGTCGGCGAGCGGGAAGGGTGCGTGCAGCGCCAGCAGATCGTGCTCGGCGATGCGGCGCCACAGCCGCCACGGATAGGTCGGCGCCGCCGGCAGCGACAGCACGTCGCCGAACGAGTGCACGCGCTCGACCGCAACGTCATTGACCACGATCTGGCGCTCGCCGCCTGCACGTGAGCAGACCAGTACGGCGGCGTCGAACGTGTCCTTCAGGGAGGCGCAGATGTCGCGGATCACGGTCAGCGTGCCGCCGAACAGATCGGGATAGTAGACCTTGAAGATGTGGAGCACCGACGGACGCCGGGCCGGTGCGTTCAGACCAATCATGGGCGGCTCGATCCGGATCATGCGAGGAACAGGGCGACGACGAACGGCAGCGCCAGCGCAGCGGCGAACACCAGCGAGCGCAGCAGCGCCGGAAACACCGGCTCGATCGGGCCGCACGGCGCCTGCGGCGCGAAACAGGAGGCCGCCTGCGGCGTGAAACGGAGTGTGGTGGCGGCGAACCGACCGGGTTCGCGGGCCGAACGAAGAGGCATTGCGTCGATTCCCTGCTGAATGGATTTCCAGATACGTGGGAAAATTTCACACGTCAATGATGTCGGACTAAAATGTGGGATTATGTCCCACGTGTGGCGGTGGGCAACTTTTTTGAAGGGAGGCGTCGGAGCGCATGGCGGCGCGATCACGCCGTGACGGCGCGAGGCGAACAGGTCTGGCTTGCTAGCGAGGAGTCAGGCCGGCTCGGCGGTGCTGCCGGCCACGGATGGTTGCAACTGGCGGCGGATGGCGGGGATGTCGAAATGGATCCGCTCGGGCAGCATCGCGGCCGCGGGCCGCTGCAGATCCTGCTCGATGACGACGCGCTTGCCGCCATCCGATGTCAGCGCGATCGAGATCGAGTTCGCGCGTGGCTCGGCGGTCAGACCGGCATGCGCGCGGCAGGCATATTCGCCGGCGCGCAAGCCGCCGAAGCCGAACGCGAGCAGGCGGCCATAGATGTACAGCGCGAGCAGATCGGTTTCATTGAAGCGGCGCGGCGAGCCGGGCGCCACCCCCGGCAGGCAGGGATAGCCGCCCGCCATCACCGTCGACACGAACTCCTCGTAGGGAACCTGGGCGATCCGGCAGGCTTCCGCGATCGCAAGGTCGAATCGGGCAGGCGTCATGGAGCGGTCCGTAGGGATATCGGCGCCCGCAGGCCGCGCCGTGTCCGGAGGTTACTTTTGTTTCCCATAAGTGGGAAAATATCACACGTCAAGTAAGGTGAGCAAAACGGTGGGATTGTGTCCCACGCGGCGGGCGGCTAAAAGTTAGGCATGAATGCCAAGTCCCCGAAGCCGAAGCCGGGATCGTCTGCGCCGATCGCCGCCGCGAAGCTGCACGCGCCGTTGGCGCGGATGCTGCGCCCGCTGGTGCGGCTTTGCGTGCGCGGCGGCATGACATTTCCGGCGCTGACCCAGCTGCTGCGCGAGCTCTATGTCAACGTCGCCGAGCACGACTTCGCGCTCGAGGGCAAGGAGCAGACCGACAGCCGCGTCAGCCTGTTGACCGGCATTCACCGCAAGGAGGTCGCGCGGCTGCGCGGCGCGGGCGCGCCGGTCAATGCGGTGCCGGCGACATTGTCGCGCACCAGTGCGATCATCGCGCGCTGGCTGGCCGCGCCGGAATTCACCGATGCCAAGGGCGATCCGCTGCCGTTGCCGCGCACCGCCGATGGCGGCGCGCCGTCGTTCGAGACGCTGGTCGAATCGATCACCAAGGACGTGCGGCCGCGTGCGGTGCTCGACGAATGGCTCGACCGCAAGCTCGTCACCATCAATGACGACGACGAGATCATGCTGGTCGAGGAGGCCTTCGTCCCCCATGGCGACGACGATCGCAAATGGCACTATCTCGGCCGCAATTTGCACGACCATGTAGCGGCCGCCGAGATGAACGTGTCGTCGGCGACACCGCGCTTCCTCGAACGCGCGGTGCATTACGACGGCCTGTCGGCCAAGCTGGCGAAACGGCTCGAGGGCCGTTCGCGGGAGCTGGCGATGGAGGCGCTGAAGGTCGCCAACCGCGAGGCCAACCGCGCCTTGGCGAAGGACAAGGGCGGCGACTACCGCTGGAATTTCGGCATCTACATCTATCGCGAGGGCCCTGACGGCCCGGTCGATGACGATGCCGATGAAGGCGGTGCGGCATGAGAAGCCCGCCTCCCATTTCCCGCCGCGCGTTGCTGATCGGCTTCTGGCTCGCCGGAACGTCGCTCGCAGGCGCGCAAGTCAAGAAGCGCGGCAACGATCAGGGCATCGGCGGCACCGGGATCACCGGCTCCGATCAGGGCATCGGTGGCACCGGCATCGTTGGTGTGATCCAGCGGTTCGGCTCGATCTATGTCAACGGTGAGCGCGTCGCCTATGCGGCCGACGTGCCGGTCCGGATCGACGGGGAGGCGGCGAACGCCAAGGCGCTGCGGATCGGCCAGCTCGCGCGCGTGGTGGCGGAGCGCGATGCCGGCGGCACGCTGTCGACCAAGCGGATCGATGTGGCGAGCGAAGTGACCGGGCCGGTCGAGCAGATGAAATCGGGCGAGCTGATGGTGCTCGGCCAGAAGGTCGCCTGGAGTGGCCGCGACAGCTGGCTGAAGGTCGGCGCGCATGTCGCCGTGTTCGGGCTGCGCCGCACCGACGGTGTCGTCGTTGCGAGCCTGGTGCAAGAGCGTCATGACGCTGCGATGCGGGTCGCTGGACCGCTTGAGCGCGACCGTGCCGGTAGCTTGCGGATCGGCGAACTCAAGCTCAGCGGCGTTGATGCGGCGCTGGCCGGTCAGCGCGTGCAGGCCGAAGGCCATGTCGCGCAGGGCGTGATGCAGGTCTCGCGCAGCCGCGCCGACGACTTCTCCGATCTCACCGGCGCCAAGCGGCTGTTGATCGAGGCCTATGTGCGGCGGGTCGGCAATGACCTGCAGCTCGGCTCCGGCTTCGTCGCGCGCGATCACTCGCGCTTTTCGCCGGCCGCCGATACGCGCGTGGTCGTCAATGCGCAGCTGTCGGGGACGCGCGAGCTGCGGGTCGAGTCGGTGCAATCGGTCACCAGATTCCCGGGCTCGTCGGTGCGGAGCCCCGGCACGCCTGGCCGCGGGTCCGGCGGCGGCGGCTCCG
>DASVOL010000876.1:0-1869 GCA_036383375.1 Bradyrhizobium sp.
GCCGTCGGACGGTTGGGAGGGGTCGCCAGCGTCATTCATGCATCGATCCGCAACTTGGGAATTGTCTCTTCGGCCGGCGTGCGGATAGGAGCCGAAATCGAGCGCCGGGCGCGGAGACCGCCATTCCAGCACGATTCGCTCGGAAAAACAGGTAGGAGACTGACGAGCGACCCGATCCGGACCTCGTTAGGGCTGCTTCCTTCCGGACCTGACCCGGTTGGCGAGTGGCTCGTCCACCGCCAATCTCCCGGTCCCTATTTGGGGCCAAAACCGCCGGAAAGCAAGCGGCCTGACCCGGCTTTGTAAGGCTGGCTTTGTGGGGCTTGTCTGGGAACACGGAAAGGCATTACTTGCCCGTCATGCCCGCCTCCAATTGGTCGCTGCATTCGCAGCTCAACAAAGACACCATCGACATCGGCGACCTGCCGCTGTGCAAGGTGCTCGTCATCAAGGATGCGCATTATCCCTGGCTGCTACTGGTGCCGCGGCGCGACGGCGCGGTCGAGATCATCGACCTCGACGAGGTCGAGCAGGCGCAGCTGATGACCGAGATCACCCGCGTCTCGCGGGCCCTGAAAGAGGTCACCAAGTGCGACAAGCTGAATGTCGCAGCCCTCGGCAACCTCGTCCCGCAGCTTCACGTCCACATCATCGCGCGCCGCACCAGCGACGCTGCATGGCCGCGTCCCGTTTGGGGCGTGATGCCGCCGCTGGCGCATGACGCCGAGGAAGTGCAGAATTTCATCAGCGCGCTTCGCCGCAAGATCTGGTTGGGTTGAAAATTCAATGTCTGCATCCGATTCATTTCCGCTCGGCCAGCCGGCCTTCGTCACCCATGTGCTCGACCGCGCCGCGCATCTGCGCAGCAATGACGAGAAGCTGTTCGCACTGGAGAGCCATCGCGAGGCGCGAGCCTATGTGATCTACCGCGACTCGCTGGTCGTGAAGCAGGAGGACGGCGGGGCGCGCGCCCTGCTCTCGCTGGAGGAGGCCCGCAGCTACGGTGCCAATCCCGGCACGATCTTCCTCGGCTTGCGCGATGCCGCGCCGATCTTCGGCATGGGGATCGCGCCGCAGGCAGCGGAGAAGCTGGTCGGGCGCGGCGATGTTGCGATCACCGAATTGCGCGGCATGGCGATGCAGGGCGTGGTGCCGCCGGAGCAGCTCTCCGCCATCGCGATGGCGAAATCGATGGTGACCTGGCATCAGCGCCACGGCTTCTGTCCGAACTGCGGCACCCGCACCGCGATGAAGGAGGGTGGCTGGAAGCGCGAATGCCCGAGCTGCAAGGCCGAGCACTTTCCGCGCACCGATCCGGTCGTGATCATGCTGGTCACCTCGGGCGACAAGGTGCTGCTCGGCCGGCAGAAGCAGTTCATGCCCGGGATGTATTCCTGCCTCGCCGGCTTCGTCGAGGCCGCAGAGACCATCGAGGACGCCGTGCGGCGCGAGATTTTCGAGGAGTCCGGCATCCGCTGCACCGACGTCAATTATTACATGACGCAGCCCTGGCCCTATCCGTCATCGCTGATGATCGGCTGCACCGCGCGTGCGACCAACGAGGACATCGTGGTCGACCGTACCGAGCTCGAGGACGCGCGCTGGTTCGACCATGCGGAGGCGACGCTGATGCTCAAGCGCCAGCATCCCGACGGTCTCGCCGGCCCGCATCCGTTCGCGATTGCCCATCATTTGCTCGGCCGCTGGGTGCACCACCGAAATCCGTTGGACCAATAGCGGGAACCGGACATCGTTCTGCCGATTACATCTGGCACAGGCTGTGCCAGTTGACGGAACCATTGCGACGGACCTTTGCATGAATTTTCAAGACGGTGCCCCGAAAGTCCCGCCCCGCATCCTCTGCATCGG
>DASVOL010000877.1:0-3092 GCA_036383375.1 Bradyrhizobium sp.
CTGCTCGATGAAGCCCATCAGATGCTCGACCACGATGATCGCCATGCCGGTCGCGGCGAGCGCCTTGATGCGGCCGGCGATCCAGTCGAGTTCCGCCGGATTGAGGCCGGCGGCGAGTTCGTCGAGCAGCAGCAGCCGCGGGCGCGTGGCGAGCGCGCGGGTGAGATCGAGCATCTTCTGCTGCGCGCTGTTGAGATCGGCGGCAGGCCGGTCGGCGACCTCCTTGAGCCGGTATTCCTCCAGCAGCTCGGCGATCGACGGCGGCGTCCCGGTCGCGCCGCCATAGGCCAGCGCCACCTGGATGTTCTCGCGCACCGTGAGCGACAGGAACGGCTTTGGCACCTGGAAGGTGCGGTTGATGCCGCGGTGAACCAGCTTGTGCGAGGCGACGCCGCCGGAGGACGCGGCGTCGAACACGACCTCGCCGCCATCGGGCGCATACAGGCCGGAGATCACGTTGATCGCCGTGGTCTTGCCGGAGCCGTTCGGGCCGACCAGGCCGAGAATTTCGCCTGGCACGACGTGAAAGCTAAGGCCATCGAGCGCGTGGAAGCCGCCGAAGCGTTTGACCAGCTTCGAGACCTTGAGGATGGAGTTTTGCTCAGGGGACATGCCACCCCCTGCGCGTTGCCAGCGACACCAGCCCTGCGGGCAGGAACAGCACCAGTCCCATGATCAGAAGGCCGTAGATCAGCTGGAAATATTGCGGCGTGGTGAAGCCGATCAGATTGTAGATGCCGTACAGGATCAACACGCCGACGATCGGTCCGGTGATGGTGGCAACGCCGCCGAACAGCGCGAACACGATCGCGAAGATCGAGAACTCGCCGGAGAACACGTTGTCCGGATAGAACACCGAGACGTACCAGGCGTAGATGCCGCCGGCGAGGCCGGCGACCAGCGCCGAGGCGAGCCAGGCGATCACCCGCATCTTGATGATGTTGACGCCGGCCATCGAGGCCGACACCGCATCCTCGCGCACGGCCTGTAGCGCGAGGCCAAACGGCGAGTTCTTGAGATAGATCACCGCGCCGACGGTCAGCGCCATCACGACCACGGCGGCATAATAGGCGTGAGTCGGGTTGAACGTGCCGGTGAGCGAGACGCCGTACGGGCCCTTGGTGATCCCCTCCAGCGCCGGGTTGGCCACGAAGTGCAGCACCGCGAGCGAGGCCGCGAGATTGGCGATCGCGAAATACGCACCCGACAGCCGCAGCAGCGGCGTCAGCAACAGGCCGAGCGCCACCGCGACGGCACCGCCGACCAGCACAGCCAGCGGCGCGGGCGTCTGCAGATGCATCACCATGATGGCAAAGCCGTAGGCGCCCGCTCCGAAGAAGCCGACATAGCCGAACGGCAGATAGCCGGTGAAACCATAGATGATGTTCACGCCCTGCGCGAGGATCAGGAAGATCACGAAGTTGAACAGCAGCAGATGGTTTTGATAGACGCCGGGCAGCAGTGCGAACACCACCACCAGCGGCGCCAGGATGTACAGCAGGTGTTTCGAGGCGTTATGCAACGCGCACCCGCCTTCCGAGCAGACCGCTCGGGCGCAGCAACAGGATCACGATCAACAACACATAGGGCAGCAAATCGGCCCAGGAACTGAGATAGGTTTGCACCAGCATGTAGCAAAGGCCGTAGACGACGCCGCCGAGCGCGGTCCCTAAGGGATTGCCGAGCGAGCCGAGCACGACGATGGCAAACGAGGTCACCGTCGCATCGGCGCCGAAGGCCGGCGTCACCGAGCCGAACATGAACGGCGCGAACACGCCGGCGACCGCCGCTATGCCGAGCCCGATGCCGAACGCCGCAGCCGAGACGCGATCGACGTCGATGCCGGTCGCCAGCGCCTCGTCGCGGCGTGACATCACCGCGCGGGTCAGCGTGCCGAGCCTTGTGTGGTAGAGATAAAGGTAGACAAACCCAATCGCGATCAGACTGGTGATCGCCGCGATCACCCAGGGCGCGGGAAAGCCCTGGCCGAAGATCTGGATCGGCCCTGCCCCGCCAGCCTTGCCGCCGAACCATTTGACCTTGATGGTCGTGAACACGGTGCCGAGCAGCCGGCTCTGGATCGATCGCTCGCTGGTGCCGGCGAAGATCGTGGTGACGGCCTCGATCACCTGCGACAGGCCGAAGAACAGGATGATCGACAGCATTTCCGGGTTGGCCGAGCCCTGCAGCCGCGGCACCAGCACCCAGTACAGCAGCACGCCCGCCAGCACGAAGACCATGAAGGCGAGCGGCACCGCGAACAGCGGGTCGATGCCCGCAATGCCGACCACGCCGAGCGCGATGAACGCGCCCAGCATCAGGATGTCGCCATGCGCAAGGTTGACGATGCGCATGACGCCGAACACGAGATTGAGGCCGATGCCGACCAGGCTGAAATACAGCCCGAACAGCACGCCGGCAACGAGCGCATAGGTCATGCTATCGCTCGCCGCCGAAGATTGCGTCTAGTGTACTCACCTGCATCACGGTGCCGGATAGATCGGCTTGCCGGTGGCGGTCTCGTGCGGATAGATCGAGACGAACTTGATGTGATCGTGCTCGTCGACCGTGAGCTGGCCGAGCGGCGTCAACTCGCCGATCTGGCCGCCGGTCTCATCCAGCGCAAAGGTGCCGTCCAGCGTCTTGAGCTGGCCGCTGAGCGAGAATACCGCGCGGCGCAGCTCCATCTGGTCGAGGCTAGTCGCAACCGACAGCGTCTTCTCGATCACCAGCGCCGTGGTGTAGCCGGCCACCGCGTTGAAGCCGAACTCCATCTTGCCGTCGTTGTACTTCTTCAGCCAGGCGGTGCGGAAATCCTTCATGGTCATCCCGAAATTGACGGGATAATCCAGCTCGGACGGCGGCACGTAGGTCCAGACATGCTCGAGGCCCTTGGCGCCGACGTTCTTCTCGAGCAGCTCGGTCTCGAGGCCGGCATAGATCGCGAACAGCATCTTGAACTTGGTGCCGACGTCCTGGACGTTGCGCAGGAAGGCGATGTCGTTCGGCGCGTAGCCGAAATGGATCACCGCGTCGGGATTGGTGTTGCTGATGTTGTTGATGATGACGTTGTAGTTGGTGGTCTCGGTCGG
>DASVOL010000878.1:0-12732 GCA_036383375.1 Bradyrhizobium sp.
CTTGGCGCGCGACAGCGAGATCGAGGTGCCGGCAAAGCTGCGCTCCGACGAGATCGCCTTGTTGAGGATGGTCGGCGGCGAGGACATCGCCTGCAGGCTTTCGCGCGACCTCGGATCGGCGACCTTGGCGACGACGTCGGAAAGGCTCTTGAGCACGGTCGGCATCGAGCCTGCGAACTTCACCGCGCTCTCGATCTGGAACATGGCGTTGTCGAACAGGATCGAGCCGAGGTCGCTCTTGCCGGAGCGCGGCAGCTCCAGGCTCTTCTGCGCGGCGGCGGCCGCCTCGAACGGCTGGGTCCAGAGCTGCTGATAGGCGTCGATCAGATTGGCCGCGATGTCGCGCGGCTCCTGCGCGACCTTTTTCGCGCTCGGCGGCTCGATCTGCCGCGGCACCGGCGTCAGGTCGTAGATCATGCTGGTCAGCGCAGCTCCGGCGCCGCCGTCGATGCAGGCGTGGTGCATCTTGGAATAGAGTCCGATCTCGTTGTCCTTCATGCCCTCGAAGACGTAGAACTCCCAGAGCGGGCGGGCGCGGTTCAACAGCTTGGCGTGCATCCAGCCGACGATGCGTTCCAGCGTGGCGCGGTCGCGCGGCGCCGGCAGGCTGGCGCGGAAGATGTGGCGGTCGATGTCGAACTGGTCGTCCTCGACCCAGGACGGATGGTCGATGTCGAGCGGCGCCTTCTGCAGGCGCGCCTTGAGGATCGGCGCGATGTGCAGCCGCGAGGCGATCATCGCCTTGAACTCCTCGAAGAAGTCGCCCTTGTAGCCGTCGGGCAGCCGGAAGATCGCCATGCTGCCGACATGCATCGGCATTTCCGGCGTTTCCAGATACAGAAACGATGCGTCCAGCGAGGACAGCTTCTTGGCGTCGCTCATGATTTCCTCCCGAGAGCCAACTCACGCGGGCGCCTTGGCGGCGCTTCTCGTCGTGTGGTTAGGATAGTGCCTGTTCTGCCGGTCCGTAGGCAATGGCAAAGGGGCCCGAGCGATCAAAATGCCGGAACTCCCCTTCCGGCTGTGCCAGCCGGTCCGCGATCGCCCACAAAGCTGCGGGGTTGACGCCGAGGCCGAGATGGCTGGCGAAATGCACCTCGATGTTCTCGGCGGTCGCCGATGGCCGCACCCGCGAGGTCCGCCAGTTCACGATGCCGTCGGTGCGGGAATAGATCGAGGTTGCCGGCACCGGCATGTCGCCGGCGATCGCGGCGCGGATTTCGGGGATATCGTCCACCCCCTCGCCGGACAGCAGCTCGTACAGCCGGGTCGCGTTGGTGGCGCGGATGTCGTCGGCGAACGGGCTGCCGAGCGTGACGATGGAGCGGACCAGCTCCGGCATCTGCGACGCCAGGTCGCGCGCATAGACGCCGCCGAGGCTCCATCCGATGATCGAAACCTTGCGCCCCGACGCTTCATGGACCCGCTTCAGCAGGTCGCGCAGCGCAGCCCGCCTGCTGGAGATTCCGCCGAGATTGCGGCCCATGTTCCAGGCGTAGGCGTCATAGCCGAGCTCCTTCAGATAGCGCCGCATCGGCGCCATCGAAAGGTCGCTGGCGAGGAAGCCGGGCAGCGCCAGCACCGGATGACCGTCGCCCTTCGGCGCCTGCAGCAGCAGCGGCGACAGCAGCAGGCTCGAATTCAGCTCGAGCACGCCGCGCGCTTCCGCCAGCATCAGAAACAGGCTGGGTGGGCGCAATCGGCGTTCGGTCCTATCGGCGCTCCCGTTCGCGGCCGCCACTATTTCTTGTCCTTCTTGCCCATGCCGCCGAGGCCGGCCATCGTCACGAACATGTCCTGGAAGCGCTCGGCGAGCTTGGGATCGAAGGTGAACCAGCTTTGCATCAACGCTTCCGGCGAAACCTTCTCGATGTTCGACAGCATCTGCTGCTGCAGCCTGTCCATCACCGCGTTCTGCATCGGCGCCACGTCCGGCAGGCCGAAGAACTGCCGGGCTTCAAGGGGCGTACAATCTATCTCGACGTTGACCTTCATAACCGCCTCCTCAAATGCGCCTGGCCCGCCTCAGTATCGCCGGGACGGGGCCGGTCACGCAAGCGAGCCGTACCTGCCCCGATGTCCAGTCGGCCTCAATCATCCGTTATGGTCAACCAAACCGTTTGGAACGGCGGCTCCAAACCGTTTGGAACGACCGCGCCAATCCGTTTTGAACGATGGCGCCAAACCGTTTGAAGCGGCCGGCATCGGGCGGGCTCGCGGCGATCATTCCGCGACCGGCAAATGGCACTCCGAAAGTCGAATGTCACGCGAGCGCACCGACCGCCTACTCTGATGTCGCATTCATTGCGCTGCACCCGCGCGAGGCGATTAACCCTTTGGGAAATCGCGCTTGCGCGGCCGGTAAACTCTGGCAACATGCATCAATAATACCAGCCGGACAAAGCAGCCGGCGGAAAAAACGGGGACGCGGGATCACATGTCGGTACGTTGGAGTTCGTTTGCGGCGGCTGCCGTCGCGCTCGTCGCCTTTGCCTTGCCGGCATCGGCCCAGACGCTGAAATATGCCAATCAGGGCGAGCTGAAGTCGCTGGATCCGTACACGCTGAAGGAAACCACGACGATCGCGCACCACGCGCACGTCTACGAAGGCCTCACCGCGCGCGACAAGGACCTCAAGATCATTCCGGCGCTGGCCGAAAGCTGGGAGACGCTGAGCCCGACCAAATGGCGCTTCCATCTGCGCAAGGGCGTGAAATTCCACAATGGCGACCCCTTCACCGCCGACGACGTGCTGTTCTCCGCCGATCGCGTCCGCGCCAAGGGCTCCAACTTCCTCAGCAACGTCCCGGCCGACGCCAAGTTCACCAAGGTCGACGACTACACGGTCGACGTGACGCTGGACTCGCCCAATCCCATCCTGACCTCGCAATGGGATAGCTGGTACATCATGGACAAGAAGTGGTGCGAGGAGAACAACTCCGTTGCACCAACGCCGGCCTCCGCAACCACGCCGAGCTACGCGGCGCTGCACGAGAACGGCACCGGTCCCTTCACGATCGAGAGCCACCAGCCCGGCGTGAAGACCGTGTTCAAGGCGTTTGCCGGCTATTGGCGCAAGCCCGAGCATAATCTCAAGGAGATCATCTTCACCCCGATCGGCTCCGACGCCACCCGCGTCGCCGCGTTGCTCTCGGGCGAGGTTGATGTCATCGAACCGGT
Source organism: Bradyrhizobium sp. (assembly GCA_036383375.1). Lineage (GTDB taxonomy): Bacteria > Pseudomonadota > Alphaproteobacteria > Rhizobiales > Xanthobacteraceae > Bradyrhizobium. Next base: position 3,181 of record DASVOL010000878.1, read on the forward strand.
TCCGCTGCAGGACATCCAGCGCGTCAATTCCAGCGGCGTCGCCACCGTCATGACCGCGCCGGAGATCCGTACCATCTTCATCGGCATGGACATGACGCGCGACGAGCTCTTGTACTCCAACATCAAGGGCAAGAACCCGTTCAAGGACATCAAGGTCCGCGAAGCCTTCTACAAGACGATCGACGTCGACCTGATCAAGACCCGCGTCATGCGCGGCATGTCGACGCCCTCGACCCTGATGATCGCCCCCGAGCTCTATCCGCTGTCGAAGGAGTTCACCCGGCCGAAGCTCGATCCGGAAGGTGCCAAGAAGCTGCTGGCCGAGGCCGGCTATCCGAACGGCTTCGAAGTCACGATGGATTGCCCGAACGACCGCTACGTCAACGACGCCGCGATCTGCCAGGCCGTGGTCGGCATGCTGGCCCGCATCGGCATCAAGGTGAATCTGCTGGCACAGCCGAAGGCGCAGTATTTCGGCAAGGTGCTGAAGCCCGGCGGTTACCAGACCTCGTTCTTCATGCTGGGCTGGACGCCCGCGACATCAGACTCGCACAACGTGCTGCACGACATCCTCGGTTGCCGCGACGATCCGAAGGATTCGACCCGGGGCGAGGCCAATCTCGGCGGCTATTGCAACAAGGAAGTCGACGCGCTCACCGACAAGGTCCTGGTCGAGAGCGACACGGCCAAGCGCGACCAGTTGATCAAGCAAGCCTACGAGATCGTCATCAAGGATTACGGCTACATTCCGCTGCATCAGCAACCGCTGGTGTGGGGCGTGTCGAAAAAGGTCAAATTGACCCAGCGCGCGGACAACCAGGTGCTGCTGTACTGGGCGACCAAGCAAGGTGAATAGTGGTTGCAGCGAATTGGGTCCCGGAAGCGCAGGCTTCCGGGACCTCTCGGTTTTCGGCCGCGCAAAGCCGCGCGCGCCGGATGTCAAAAGCAGTGAAAGGTAGAGATGCTCGCTTTCACTCTTCGCCGCGTGCTGCAGGCGATCGGCGTGATGCTCGCCGTAGGCGTCATTGCGTTCGCGATGTTCCGCTTCGCCGGCGATCCGGTGAGCCAGATCGTCTCGATCGACACCTCGGCCGCGCAGCGCGCTGAGATCCGGCGCTCGCTCGGCCTCGACGATCCCGTGCTGGTGCAGTTCGGCCGCTACTTCATCAATGCGCTGCAGTTCAAGTTCGGCGTGTCCTACCAGTTCCGCCTGCCGGTCTCCTCGCTGCTGGCGGAGCGGCTGCCGGCGACGCTGGAGCTTGCGATCTGCGCGACGCTGTTCGCGATGATCGCCGGCATCCTGATGGGGGTCTATTCGGCGCTGCGCCGCGACACCGTGCTCGCCAAATTATTCCAGGCAGTATCGCTGATCGGCATTTCGCTGCCGACCTTCCTGATCGGCATCCTCCTGATCTATCTGTTCGCGGTGACGCTCGGCTGGCTGCCCTCCTTCGGCCGCGGCGAGGTGGTGAAGCTCGGCTGGTGGACCACCGGGCTACTCACCGTCTCCGGCCTGAAGGCGCTGATCATGCCGGCGATCACGCTCGGACTGTTCCAGATGACCCTGATCATGCGACTGGTGCGCGCCGAAATGCTGGAAGTGCTGCGGACCGACTATATCCGCTTTGCCCGCGCCCGCGGCCTGACCACGCGCGCGATCCATTTCGGCCATGCGCTGAAGAACACCCTGGTTCCGGTGATCACGGTCGCCGGCCTGCAGTTTGGCTCGGTTATTGCTTTCTCGATCATCACCGAAACCGTGTTCCAATGGCCGGGCATGGGACTTCTGTTCGTGCAGGCCGTGCAAAACGTCGATATCCCGATCATGGCCGCCTATCTGTTGATGGTCTCGCTGATCTTCGTCACCATCAACCTCGTGGTCGACATCCTCTACACCGTGGTCGATCCGCGCTTGCGCTCGACCGTCGGCCGCGCGACGTGAGGGGCTGACCGATGTCCGACGCCGTCGTCCCCCATCGCTCCGAAGATCGCCCGCAGGCACCTGCTGCCGGCTGGTTCAGACGCGCGCTCGACAGCGACATCCTCTATTCGTTCCGCCGCTCCAGGCTGACGATGGTCGCCGCCGTGATCACGCTGTTGTTCTTTCTGCTGGCGATCTTTGCGTCATGGCTTGCAGTGCAGAACCCGTTCGATCCGGCGCAGCTGCAGCTGATCAACTCGCGGATCGCGCCGCTGTGGACCGCCGACGGCCAGAGCCCGTTCCTGCTCGGCACCGACGAGCAGGGCCGCGACGTGCTCTCGGCGATCCTCTACGGCCTGCGCATCTCGCTTGCGGTCGGCGTTGCCGGCGTGGTGTTCGCCGGCGCGCTCGGGATCGCGCTGGGGCTGGTCGCCGGTTATTTCGGCGGCGTGGTCGACAGCGTGATCATGCGGATCGCCGACGTCCAGCTCACCTTCCCGGCGATCCTGATCGCGCTCCTGGTCAACGGTGTCGCCAAATCGCTGCTCGGCAACCGGCTCGACGAGATGAGCACGTTCGGCGTGCTGATCATCGCGATCGGCCTCAGTTTCTGGGTGCAATATGCCCGCACCGTGCGCGGCTCTGTCATGGTCGAGAAGAACAAGGATTACGTAGCGGCGGCGCAGCTGATCGGCCTGCCGGCGCCGAAGATCATGCTGCGGCACGTGCTGCCGAACACGATGGGCCCGATCCTGGTCATCGCCACCATCAACCTCGCGCTCGCGATCATCACCGAGGCGACGCTGTCGTTCCTCGGCGCCGGCATGCCCGACACCATGCCCTCGCTCGGCACCCTGATCCGGATCGGCAACAATTATCTGTTCGCCGGTGAATGGTGGATCGTCGCCTTCCCGGGCATTGCGCTCGCCGGCCTGATCCTCTCCATCAACCTGCTCGGCGACTGGCTGCGCGACGCGCTCAACCCAAAGCTCCGATGACCCAGCCTGTTCTCTCCGTGCGCAATCTCGAGGTGGAATTCGTCACCCGCCGCGCCACCTTGCGCGCCATCAACGGCGTGTCGTTCGACATCGCCAAGGGCGAGGTGCTCGGCGTGGTCGGCGAGTCCGGCGCCGGCAAGTCGGTCACCGGCCTTGCGGTGATCGGGCTGATCGATCCGCCCGGCCGCATCTCCGCCGGCGAGATCGAGCTGTCGGGTACGCGGATCGACCACCTTCCGCCCGAGGAGATCCGCAGAGTCCGGGGCAAGCGGATCGGCATGATCTTCCAGGATCCGCTGACCAGCCTCAATCCGCTCTACCGGATCGGCGACCAGATCATCGAGACCATTCGCACCCACACCAGCTTAAGCGAAAGCGCCGCACGCCGGCGCGCCATCGACCTGCTCGCCGAAGTCGGCATCCCCGCGCCGGAAAAGCGCATCGACGGCTACCCGCATGAATTCTCCGGCGGCATGCGCCAGCGCGTCGTCATCGCGCTTGCGATTTGCGCCGAGCCCGAGCTGATCATCGCCGACGAGCCGACCACCGCGCTCGACGTCTCGGTGCAGGCGCAGATCATCACGCTGATCAAGCGGCTCGGCCGCGACCACGGCACCGCCGTGATGCTGGTGACCCACGACATGGGCGTGATCGCCGAGACCTGCGACCGCGTCGCGGTGATGTATTCCGGCCGCATCGCCGAGATCGGCCCGGTGCAGGAGGTGGTGCGCAACCCGCTGCATCCTTACGCCAAGGGCTTGATGGGCGCGATCCCGACGCTCGCCGGCGAGGACAAGCGCCTGGTGCAGATTCCGGGCTCGATGCCGCGGCTGTCGGCGATCCCGCAAGGCTGCCCGTTCAATCCGCGCTGTGCGTTCGTCTTCGATCGCTGCCGCGTCGAGCGCCCCGAGCCGATCCGGCAAGGTGACCAATCCGTCGCCTGCCATCTGTTCGAGCCGGCGAAGGAGACGGCGGCATGAGCGGGACATTGATCGAGGTCAAGAACCTGCGCCGTGTCTTCGACGTCTCCAAGCCGTGGCTCAACCGCGTGATCGAAGGCGGCCATCTCGAATTCCTGAAGGCCGTCGACGGCGTCTCTTTCGACATCAAGCGCGGCGAGACGTTCGCGCTGGTCGGCGAATCCGGCTCCGGCAAGACCACGGTTGCGCGCATGGTCGTCGGCCTGTTGCCGCCGAGCTCGGGCGAAGTCGTCATCGACGGCGTCTCGATGACCGATCCGCGGCAGGGTCAGGCGCGCCGCCGGCTGCGCCGGCGCATCCAGATGGTCTTTCAGGACCCTTATGCGAGCCTCAATCCGCGCTACCGGGTCGCCGCCATCGTCGCCGAGCCGATCCGCGCCTTCGACCTGATCGAGGGCGAACGCGACATCAAGGCCCGGGTCGGCGAATTGCTCTCGCTGGTCGGCCTGCACCCCGACGACGGCCAGAAATTCCCGCACGAATTTTCCGGCGGCCAGCGCCAGCGCATCGCGATCGCCCGCGCGCTGGCGTCCGAGGCCGAGTTCATCGTCTGCGACGAGCCGACCTCGGCGCTCGACGTCTCCGTGCAGGCACAGATCCTCAATCTGATGCGCGATCTGCAGGACAAGTTCGGCCTGACCTATCTCTTCATCAGCCACAATCTCGCAGTTGTCCGCCACATGGCGAGCCGGATCGGCGTGATGTATCTCGGCCGCATCGTCGAGATCGCCGAGGGCCGGAAACTGTTCGAGAACCCGCGGATGCCCTACACCAAGATGCTGCTCGGCGCGGTTCCGGATCTTGCGATGTCCGGCCGCCAGCGCATTCCGGTCAAGGGCGAAATCCCCAACCCGATCGATCCGCCGCGGGGCTGCGCGTTCAACCCACGCTGTCCCCTCGCCTTCGATCTCTGCCGCGAGAAGGCGCCGGAACTGATCGACGGCGTCGCCTGTCACGCCGTCAACAGCCCCGCTGCCGCCGTTCCGGCATGATCACGCGGATGGGAGCGGCCATGTCCACCAAGCGGTTGGCATACCAGCCGGCCTGTGATCAAGTGCGCGCGCCAAGAGACCCGTCAAGAGACCAAGCCGGAAGCGCCGCCCCATGAGCAACGTCAACCCCGATCCGTTCACCACCAGGCCCGAGATCGAAGGCACCTTCGGCGTCGTCACCTCGACCCACTGGATCGCAACCGCCGTCGGCATGGCGGCGTTGGAAAAGGGCGGCAACGCCTTCGACGCCGGCGTTGCGGCGGCGTTCACGTTGCAGGTGGTCGAACCGCATCTGAACGGCCCCGGCGGCGACGTCCCGCTCATCGTGCACGACGTCAAGCGCGGCAAGACCGAAGTGATCTGCGGCCAGGGACCGGCGCCGGCGAAGGCGACGATCGCGCATTATCGCAGCGAGGGCCTCGAAATGGTGCCCGGCACCGGCCTGCTCGCGGCCTGCGTGCCCGGCACATTCGAAACCTGGATGCTGTTGCTGCGCGACTACGGCACGATGAAGCTGCGCGACGTGCTGGAGCCCGCGATCACCTATGCCCGCGACGGCCATCCGCTGGTCGAGCGCGCGTCGGCTACCATCAAGACCGTCGAGCAGCTGTTCCGGAAATTCTGGTCGACATCGGCCGACGTCTATCTGCCCAACGGCGAAGTGCCGAAGCCCGGCACCCTCTTCACCAACAAGAAGCTCGCGGAGACCTACGCACGCATCCTGACCGAGGCGGAGAGCGCCGGGAGCGACCGCGTCGCGCAGATCGAGCGCGCGCGGCAGGCATGGTCGAAGGGTTTTGTCGCCGAGGCGATCGACAAGTTCTGCCGCACCCAGGAAATGATGGACGTCTCCGGCTCGCCGCATCGCGGCGTGCTCTCGGCCGACGACATGGCGCGCTGGCAGCCGACCATCGAAGCGCCGCTGACCTACGATTACGGCCGCTACACCGTGCAGAAATGCGGCGTCTGGAGCCAGGGTCCGGTGATGCTGCAGCAGCTCGCGCTGCTGAAGGGTTTTGAACTCGACGGGCTCGATCCCGCAGGCCCCGACTTCATCCATTTGCAGATCGAAGCCGCCAAGCTTGCCTATGCCGATCGCGAGACGTTCTACGGCGATCCCAAGTTCACTGAGATCCCGATCGAAACGCTGCTGTCCGATGCCTACAACAACGAACGGCGCAAGCTGATCTCGAAGGACAAGGCGTCGCTCGACTTCCGTCCCGGCTCGGTCACAGGTTTCGGCGGTGTCGTGAAGCTGCGCCACGCCGAAGGGCATCGCGAGGCGGTCGGCGCCATGGGCGCGGGCGAGCCGACGGTCGGCCGGTTCGGCGAGGTGCGCGGCGACACCGTGCATTTCGACATCATCGACAAGGCCGGCAACATGATCTCGGCGACGCCATCCGGTGGCTGGCTGCAATCCTCGCCTGTCATTCCCGAGATCGGCTTCTGCCTCGGCAGCCGCGCCCAGATGTTCTGGCTGGAAGAAAACCACCCGGCCTCGCTGGCGCCGGGCAAGCGGCCACGCACCACGCTGTCGCCGACCATGGCGCTGCGCGACGGCGAGCCGTATCTCTCCTGGGGCTCGCCGGGCGGCGACCAGCAGGATCAGTGGATCACGCAGTTCTTCCTGCGCCATGTCCACGCCAAGCTCAATTTGCAGGAGGCGATCGACGCGCCGGCCTGGCACTCCGAGCATTTCCCGATCTCGTTCTGGCCGCGCACGTCGCGCCCCGGCGTGCTGGTGCTGGAAAATCGCGTGCCGAAGCCGACCATCGACGAATTGAAACGCCGCGGCCATGTGGTGGAGATTGGACCGGATTGGTCGGAAGGCCGACTCACAGCGGCCTCGAAGGTCGGCCCCCGCCGCCGCGCCGCCGCCAACCCGCGCGGCATGCAGGGTTACGCCGCGGGCCGCTAGAGGTTTCGGATGACCTGGTCGATCATCGCCCGCGACAGCGCCACCGGCCAGCTCGGCATCGCGGTCGCGACGCGGTTCTTCGCGGTCGGCGCGCTCGTGCCGCACATTGCACCTGGGATCGGCGCCATTGCGACGCAGGCGCTGGTCAATCCCTATTACGGCATCGACGGCCTCGCGCTGCTGCGCGACGGCAACAGCCCGCATGAGGCGATCGCGGCGCTGCTCGCGCCCGACGGCGGCCGCGAGAGCCGGCAGGTCCATGTCATGGACGCCAGGGGCCGCATTGCCGCGCATTCCGGCAGGGATTGCATCGACTGGTTCGGCCATATCGCCGGCGACGGCTTCTCGATCGCCGGCAACATGCTGGCCGGGCCCGCCGTGCTCGACGAGACCGCGCGCGTCTATGCCGCGAACGAACAGCTGCCGTTCGCGGAGCGGCTGATCAAGGCGATGTTCGCCGGCGAGGCGGCCGGCGGCGACAAGCGCGGCAAGCAATCGGCGGCCCTGCTGATCCACGGCACCGAGCAATGGCCGTTGCTCGACCTGCGGGTCGACGACCACGCCGATCCCCTGCGCGAGCTGGAACGGCTGGAAGCGGTCAGCCGCGAGCACTGGGTGCCGTTCCGGACCTTCATGCCGACCCGCGACAACCCGGCCGGAATCAGCGACCGCGCCAGGATCGAGGCCGGCATCGCAGCGGCAGCCAAGGGCCGCGAATGACCGCCGGCCCGTTGATCGAGATCGAAGGCCTGCGCGTCACCTTCCACGGCGACGACGGCCGCGTGACGCATGCCGTCGACAGCGTCGACCTTTCCGTCGCCAACGGCGCCACGATCGGCCTGGTCGGCGAGTCCGGCTGCGGCAAGAGCGTCACCTCGCTCGCGATCATGGGGCTGTTGCCGAAGCAATCCGCCACAATCTCCGGCGCGATCCGCTTCGACGGCTTCGACCTGCTCGACGTGCCGGACGCGACGCTGCGCGACCTGCGCGGCAATCGCCTCGCGATGATCTTCCAGGAGCCGATGACCTCGCTCAACCCGAGCTTCACCATCGGCGACCAGATCACCGAGACGATTTTGCGCCACCGCGGCGGCTCCCGGCGTGCGGCGCGCGAGCGCACCATCGAGCTGCTGCGCCGCGTGCATATCCCCTCGCCCGAGAAGCGCATCGACGAATATCCGCACAAGCTGTCCGGCGGCATGCGCCAGCGCGTGATGATCGCAATGGCGCTGGCCTGCGATCCGCAGCTCCTGATCGCCGACGAGCCGACCACCGCGCTCGACGTCACGCTGCAGGCCCAGATCCTCGACCTGATGCGCGAGCTGAAGGCCGCGAGCGGGGCTGCGATCATCCTGATCACCCACGATCTCGGCGTCGTCGCCGAGGTCTGCGACGAGGTCGCGGTGATGTATGCCGGCGAGATCGTCGAGCGCGCGCCGGTCGACGAGTTGTTTGCCAACCCGCAGCATCCCTACACGGTCGGCCTGCTCGGCTCGATCCCGCGGCTCGACCGCCGCACCAGTCATCTCGCCACCATCGAGGGCATGGTGCCGAACATGGCGAACCCGCCGGCGGGCTGCCGCTTCGCCGCGCGCTGCCCGTTCGTCGAGGATGCCTGCACCCGGTCGCCACCGCCGCTCACACTGCTGAGCGCGACCCACGCCTCGCGCTGCCTCCGCGCACCGCTGGAGCGGCTGGTGTCATGACTGCGCTGCTCGAGGTCGAAGGGCTGGTGAAGCATTTCGTCGCCGAACGCTCGGTGTTCGGCCGGCCGACCGCTCACGTGAAGGCGGTCGACGGCGTCAGCTTCACGGTCGAGGCCGGCAAGACGCTGGCGCTGGTCGGCGAATCCGGCTGCGGCAAATCAACTGTCAGCCGGCTGGTGCTGCGGCTGATCGAGCCGGACGCTGGCCGCGTCACCTTCGAAGGCCGCGACCTCGGCGCGCTCAACGCCGAACAGCTGCGCGCGTTCCGCCGCGACGCGCAGCTGATCTTCCAGGACCCCTACGCCTCGCTCAACCCGCGCATGACGGTGAGCCAGATCCTGACCGAGCCGCTGGCGCTGCACAATCTTGCCCCGCCGGCGGGCCGCCGTGAACGGGTCGAGGAGCTGTTGCGTCTGGTCGGGCTCGAGCCGCGTTTTGCGCGCCGCTATCCCCACGAATTCTCCGGCGGCCAACGCCAGCGCATCGCGATTGCCCGCGCGCTCGCGGTTGAGCCGAAGCTGATCATCTGCGACGAGCCGGTGTCGGCGCTCGACGTCTCGATCCGCTCGCAGATCCTGAATTTGCTGCGCGACCTGCAGGATCGCCTGAAGCTCGCCTACATCTTCGTCTCGCACGATCTGGCCGTCGTGAAACACATCGCCGACCGTGTTGCGGTGATGAATCTCGGCACCATCGTCGAGACGGCCGACGCGCAGGCACTGTTCGCCGCCCCGCGCCATCCCTACAGCCGCGCGCTGCTATCGGCGATCCCGGTGCCGAAGCCGCGCGCCAGGCGCAGCCGCATCGTACTGGAGGGCGAGCTGCCGAGCGCGCTCAATCCGCCTTCCGGCTGCCGTTTCCATACCCGCTGCCCCTACGTGATTGCACGCTGCCGTAGCGAGAGTCCACAATTGCTGGCGGACGGCACGGGCCACGCTACGGCCTGTCACCGCGCGGCAGAGCTGCCGGCTGCGGAGAACATCGTTCCCTCCGATGGCGCCTTCTCGCCTGCCCTCGAAAAACTGGTCGCGGCCTTT
>DASVOL010000879.1:0-19428 GCA_036383375.1 Bradyrhizobium sp.
AGGCGTTGTAGCGCGCCATCCAATGTTCTGCCGCGGTATGGTCGGCGGCGAGCTCTGCATCCGGGCGATAGAGCTCGCCCGCCAGCATTTTCGCTTTCTCTGTCTTCAACCAATCACTCCGAGCTGCGGGAACGCGTCGGGCGCTGCGGCCAATGCCGCGCGCGCCTTGGCGCTGTCGTCATCCATCTGGCGTATCAACGCTTCGATGGTGTCGAATTTCAGCTCTTCGCGAATGAAACTGATGAAGGCGACATCGAGCACCGTGTCGTAGAGATCGCCCTTGAAGTCGAACAGGAACACTTCGAGCAACGGTGCGCCGTTGTCGAAAGTCGGGCGGCGTCCGAAGCTTGCGACGCCGTCGAACCGAACCTTGTCGTTTCCGTGAGCCTTGCCGACCCGCACCGCATAGATGCCGTGCTTCAAGCCGCAATGCTTGTCGAGGCGGATGTTGGCCGTGGGGTAACCGAGGTCGCGGCCGCGCTTCTCGCCGTGGATCACCTTGCCGGTCGCGAACCACGGTCCGCCCAGCATCGTGGTGGCGTCGTCGACCTGGCCCTCGGCGAGCGCCATGCGGATCGCGCTGGAGGAGACCGGACGCTCCTCGATGTCGACATGGGCCTGCACATCGACCTCGATGCCGAGCCGCGGCGCTTCGCTGACCAAGAGGCTCGGCGAGCCGACCCGGCCCTTGCCGAAATGAAAGTCGTAGCCGACCGCAATCCCGCTGATGCCGAGCCGGCCGATCAGGTCATGGTGAATGAAGTCCTGTGCCGTGGTCCCGGCGCGCGCCTTGTCGAAGGTCATGACGACGGCGCCGGCAAGTCCGGTGGCCGCGAGCAGCCGCAGCTTGTTGGTCTCGTCCGTGAGACGGAATTGCGGGGTGTTGGGGCTGAAGAAACTGCGCGGATGCGGTTCGAAGGTCACGGCGAGCGCGGGCACGCCGTGCGTCTTGCCCATCGCGAGCGCCGCGCCGATCACGGCGCGGTGACCGAGATGGACGCCGTCGAAATTTCCCATCGCGACCACGGCGCCCTTCGGAATGACGCTTTCGGGCGTGTTGTCGCGGATAACGGTAAAGCCGGTGCTCATGTCAGGTATTCTTCAAGGATTCTTAAGCATGATTGGTGCGGGCCGGACCGTGACGCGGCGGCGGCGTGGAAGTCAAGCATAGCGAAAATCGCGTCAAATCCGTAACAATCCGGATTCAGCCGGTTAACGCGCTGTTTAACGCCTGCTGTTAGTCGTTGGCGGAAAGCTGCGTTCGTGCAGAAGCCAAGTTGCGTCAGGCGTTTTGGGGGAAAAGATGGCGGTTGATTTGTCCATGCCGGTTCTGGTGGTTGATGATTACAGCACCATGATCCGCATCATCCGGAATCTTCTCAAGCAGCTTGGATTCGAGAATATCGACGACGCCTCCGACGGCTCAGCGGCGCTCAACAAGATGCGCGGCAAGAAGTATGGCCTGGTGATTTCCGACTGGAATATGGAGCCGATGACCGGCTACGACCTGCTCAAGGAAGTCCGCGCCGATCCCAACCTCGCGACCACGCCCTTCATCATGATCACGGCGGAATCCAAGACCGAGAACGTGATCGCGGCCAAGAAGGCCGGCGTGAACAACTACATCGTCAAGCCGTTCAACGCGGCGACGCTGAAGACCAAGATCGAGGCGGTCTTCCCGGACATGGCGACGGCGTAACCGCCGTTCATCGCGTCACGATTCATCCTCATCTCATAGCGCGTCAGCGAATGACCTGCGCCGCCTCACCGTCACCCTGAGGAGCCGCGAAGCGGCGTCTCGAAGGGTCGACGGCCCGGCTGGTGGCCGTGCATCCTTCGAGACGCGCGCAGAGCGCGCTCCTCAGGATGACGGGACTAAAGCACACATAATTTCGGAATATTAGAATAATATCCCTGAGTTGCCCGACGTGTCAATCGGCCGGTCGAATGTCGGCTGCCACGGGCTACTGTGCATGGGGTTGTTTTCGATATTTTGTCCGTGAGGCGCCGCTACCACTTCAGCTCGCGCATCAGCGCGCGCGGCGGATGGCCGAACAATTCCTTGATCGAGGCCGCATCGAGCTGCTCGATGCCTTCGAACTGCTCGGAATGGATGCCGCGGGTGACGAACAGGAGATCGATGCCGAAGCCGTGGGCGCCGGTGAGGTCGGTGCGCACGGAATCGCCGATCGCGAGCACGCGGCTGAGTTCGGTCGGACGCCCGCGGCGCTCGGTGGCGAGCGCCATGGCGCGCTCGTAGATCGGCCGGTGCGGCTTGCCGTAGAACACCGACTCGCCGCCGAGCTCGCGGTAGAGCTCGGCAACCGCGCCGGCGCAATAGATCAACCGGTCGCCACGCTCGACCACGATGTCCGGATTGGCACAGACCAGCGTCAGCTTGCGCTCGAGCGCCTTGAGCAGTGTGTCGCGATAGTCCTCGGCGGATTCGGTCTCGTCGTCGAACAGCCCGGTGCAGATGATGTAGTCGGCCTGCTCCAGCGGCACCAAGGTGGCGTCGAGGCCGCGATGGATCGAGCTGTCGCGCTCCGGGCCGATCCAGAAGATCTTCTGGCCGGGATGATCAGAAACAAAATGGCGCGTCAGGTCGCCGGAGGAGACGATCGCATCATAGGTCTCGTCGGCGACGCCGAGCTTGCGCAGCTGGCGCTGCACGGAATCGGCCGGACGCGGCGCGTTGGTGATCAGGATGACGGTGCCGCCCTGCTGGCGGAAAGTGTGCAGCGCCTCGCAGGCCTCCGGAAAGGATTCGAGCCCGTTGTGCACGACGCCCCAGATGTCCGACAGCACGACGTCGACGTCGCCAGTGAGGTCGCGCAGCCGCTCCACAAAACGCAACGATGTCATGATGCGAACCGCCGGTCAGTTGGGCCCGAGCGCACGGCGCGCCAGCGCGGCGCTGCCGGTTGTGCGCGGTGGCGCTGCGGGGCTGGAGACGGGTGCGGAAGTGCCGGCGCCATTGAGGTCCTGGGGCTTGGTCTGCGGAGCCTCGGCGGTAGCAGATGCCCCTTCCGGCCGCAACGGCCGCGGCGGGGCGAACAGGAAGCCCTGGCCGAACCGGACATCGTAGTCGAGCAGGTCGACCACCGAGCGCTCGCCCTCGATCCGTTCGGCGATCAGGTCGATGCCGAAGCGGCCGAGCAGGTCGGACAGATCGGAGGGATCGATATCTGACGTCGCGCTTTGCCTGGCGTCGAGCAGCAGCGCGGCCGGCACCTTGATGAAGCGGACGCCGCGATCGGCGAGCTCGCGCGGCTCGAGGCGGAGGTCGCTGACGTGGTCGATCGAGAACCGGTAGCCGCGCTGCGACAGCGCCGCGAGATTCTCGCTTTCGACCGGGCCGAGATTGCGGAAGGTCGCCTGCTTGAATTCGAGCACGAAGGAGGGCGCCAGCGCGCGGTTGGCCTCGAGGAAGTCGAGACACTGCGTGAAGTGCTGCGGGCTGGCCAGTGTCGCCGCCGAGACGTTGCAGAACACGCCGACATCCTTGCTGCGGATCATCAGGCGGCGCAGCACCTGGACGCATCGAAGCATCACCATGTGGTCGATGCGGCCGATCAGGCCGCCGACTTCGGCGGCTTCGATGAAATCGTCGGCGGCAAGCACCTGGTCGCGTTCGTCGCGCAGCCGCGTCACCGCCTCGTAGTAGCGCACCTTGCGTTGCGGCAGCGTCACCATCGGCTGCAGATAGATGTCGAGGCGGTTCTCGTCGATGGCGTGCCTGATCGCGCCAATGAGCTGGGTCTGGCTGCGGGAGATCGCCGATGGGGGTGCAACTGGCGGCGGGGGCGCAAACACGACGGTTGGAGCCGGCGGGATCGATTGCAGCAGATCGTCGCGCGGCACGACGACCGGCGGCGCCACCGGAGCTGCCGCCAGCAAATCCTCATGGTGAGCGACCGACGCCGCAAGCTGCCGCACCAGGCCGCCAAGCTCGTTGATCTCGCCGGCCATGCCCTGGATCCGGTCGGCGCCGGTGGAGTTCGCCGAGGCGACGCGGCCTTCGACCGCGGCCAGCCGGCGGCCGAACTCGGCGACCTGGCGGGCGAGGTCGGCGGTGCCGCGCGACAGATCCGCGATCTGGCCACCGACGTCGCTGCGGTCGCGCAGCCGCATCGAGACGGCGTTGTAGAGGATCAGGCAGGTGAGGGCGGTGAGCGCCACGATCGCCGATTCCGATCCGCTGATGCCCGCCACCGAATACAGGACGAAGCCCAGCGAGGCTGCGACCAGCACCATGCAGATGGCGATGAAGATCGTCGAAATGCGAATCATGTCGCGCGCCCGCGCCCTCTCTCCGAACGTCCCCGGAGCGCAAGCTTAGCACCATTGTTGATTCGACGGGCCAGCGATCTTCCGAACCGGCTGGAACTGCACACGATTTTCGTTTCGTCTTGGTCGGCCTCGAAGCCGGCGCTCCGTAATAGACCGGAGCCGGCGCGCGGCGCGCCGGTCAGAGGTCGGCGGCCGCGATCCAGAACACCTCGCCCTCGGAGTCCTCGGTGTCGAGCCAGAGCAGCGGCAGGTTGGGATAGGCGGCCTCGAGATTGTCGCGACCGCGGCCGATCTCGCAGATGAGGCCGCCTTGCGGGGTGAGATGCTGTTTCGCCTCGTCAAGCAGGCGGCGGACGATGTCGAGCCCGTCGGCGCCGCCGTCGAACGCGATCTTCGGCTCAGCGCGGCACTCGCGCGGCAGCGCCGCCATGCCCTCGGCGTCGACATAGGGCGGGTTTGAAATGATGAGATCGTAGCTGACGTTGCCGAGCGGCTTGAACAGGTCGCCGCGATGGAGCGTCAGGCGATCGTCGAGGCCGTGGTCGGCGACGTTGCGCGCGGCGACCTCGAGCGCATCCTTCGAAATGTCCACCGCGTCGACCGCGGCGTTGGCGAAATGCCGGGCGGCCAGGATCGCAAGGCAGCCGGAGCCGGTGCAGAGGTCGAGCACGCGTTCGACGTCGGCGGGATCGCCGATCAGCGAGGTGCCGTCCTCGTCCCCGCCGAAATGCGAATCCAGCAATTCGCCGATGAAGGAGCGCGGCACGATGGTGCGCTCGTCGACATAGAACGGCAGGCCGCGCATATAGACCTTGTTGACGAGATAGGCGGCCGGCTTTCGCGTCGCGATCCGCCGTTCGATCAGGTCGAGGATCTGCTTGCCTTCGGCGACCGTGACGCGCGCGTTCGCGAAGCTCTCGAACTGGTCGGGATGCAGATGCAGCGTCTCGCAGATCAGGAACGCGGCCTCGGCCACCGGATCGGTGGTGCCGTGCGCGAACACGAGCTTGGCCGCATTGAAGCGGCTGACCGCATAGCGCAGGAAATCGAACAGGGTGTGAAGCTCGCCGGCGCCGACCTTAGGCGCTTTCGACGCGGCGGGGCTGCGCCTGGCCGGCACTTTGCTGCGCTTGGCCATCAGGATTTGGTCCAGCGCGCGGCGGCCGCGTCGTCATGGCCCTGCGCTTCGATCCAATTCGTGCCGCGCGCGCTTTCCTCACGCTTCCAGAACGGTGCGTTGGTCTTCAGATAGTCCATCAGAAACTCGGCTGCCTCGAACGCCGCCTGCCGGTGCGCCGAGGCGGTCACGACCAGCACGATGTTCTCGCCCGGCGCGATGCGGCCGAAGCGATGGATGATGGTCAGGCCCTGCAACGGCCAGCGCGCCAGCGCCTCGTCGGCGTGGCGCCCAATCTCGGCTTCCGCCATGCCAGGGTAATGTTCGAGCGTCAGCGCGGCGATCGGCTCGCCCTGTTCGCTGCCGCGGCAGATGCCGCTGAAGCTGACGACTGCGCCGACATCGGTGCGGCCCTTGCTTAAGGCTGCAATCTCCTGCGCGACATCGAAGTCGGCTTGCTGGATGCGGATGGTCGCTGCGATAGCCATGACGAGACTTAGCCGCCGGTCATCGGCGGAAAGAACGCGATCTCGCGCGCGCCGGAGATCACCGCATCCGGTTTGACATGGGCGTGGTCGATCGCGGCGCGGATCACCGTCGGCTTCTCGAAGGCGTGGGCGTAGCCGTCGTCGCGCGCGGCAAGCCAGCCGATCAGCTCGCCGACGGTGCGCACCTCGGCCGGCGGCTCGACGATCTCTTCGGCCTTGCCGATCCGTTCGCGCACCCAGGCGAAATATTTCAGCTTCATCCCTCATCCTCCTTGATGAGGTGATGGATGCCGGCGCGGAAGTAATCCCAGCCGGTGTAGATCGTGAAGATCGCCGACATCCAGAGCAGCACGATGCCGATCAGGGTGGTCGCCGGGAACACCTGTTCACCCGCTTCGCCGGCGATCAGGAAGCCGATCGCCACCAGTTGGATCGTGGTCTTCCATTTCGCAAGCTTGGTGACGGGAACGCTGACCCGCAGGCCTGCGAGATATTCGCGCAGGCCCGAGACCAGGATCTCGCGGCACAGGATCACGATCGCCGCCCACAGCGTCCAGCCATGGATCGAGTTGTCGGCGGCCAGCATCAGCAGGCTGGAGGCCACCAGCAGCTTGTCGGCGATCGGATCGAGCATCCGGCCGAAGGCTGACTGCTGGTCCCACATCCGGGCGTAATAGCCGTCGAGATAGTCGGTGATCCCCGCCGCAATGAACACGGCCAGCGCCACCCAGCGCAGCCACAACGGGCCGTCGAGGATCGACTGCCAGTAGACACAACCGATCACCACCGGGATCGCGGCGATCCGGGCGTAGGTCAGGATATTCGGGAGGGACATAGTCTTGCCCTGTCCCCGGGTCGTCGCGATGTTCATCCGTTCTACCAATACCGCTGAAGCGAGAAGGTCAACCGTGCGGGCGCCAGCGCGCGGCGAGATTAGGCTGAATCGTCATGGCGCCTTAGCTCGTTGTTTATGCATGATCTTTTCGTAACATTGCCGCGCGCTTTGCCGCATCATGCCCTAGATGCCCTGTCCCAGGCGACGCCCTGATGACTCGCCTTTGGTTTAACCCGGCTGGGCGTGGAAAAACTCGAAAATCTTGCGGGCGCTCTCGGCGCTGACGCCGGGAACCTTGCCGAGGTCGGCGATCGAGGCCCGCTCGATCTCCTTGAGCGTTCCGAAGTGGTGCAGCAAGGCACGTTTGCGCGACGGGCCGATGCCCGGGATCTCCTGCAATCCGGCCTCGCGGATGTCCTTCTTGCGCAGCTTGCGGTGCGAGCCGATCACGAAGCGGTGGGCCTCGTCGCGGAGCCGCTGGATGAAATAGAGCACCGGATCGCGCGGCTCGAGCTTGATGGCCTCGCGGTCCGGCATGAACAGGGTTTCCCGCCCCGCATCGCGCTCGGGCCCCTTGGCCACCGCCATCAGCGAGACCTGGGTCAGCCCGAGGTTCTCGAAAATCTGCCGGACCGCGTTGAGCTGGCCGCGGCCGCCGTCGATGATGACGAGGTCGGGCCATTGCGGGAATGAATCATCGTCCGCCTTGTCACTTGCCTTTGCAGTGTCCTTGGCGGCGGCCTCGCCTTCCGGCGGCTTCAGCAGCCGCTTGAAGCGACGCTCCAGCACCTCGCGCATCATCCCGTAATCGTCGCCGGGCGTCAGCCCCTCGGACTTGATGTTGAACTTGCGGTACTGGTTCTTCATGAACCCGTCAGGCCCGGCGACGATCATCGCGCCGACCGCGTTGGTGCCCTGGATGTGGCTGTTGTCGTAGACCTCGATGCGCTTCGGCGTGTGCGGCAGGCCGAGCGTCGTGACCATGCCCTCCAGCAGCCGGCTTTGCGTCGCGGTATCGGCGAGCTTGCGGCCGAGCGCCTCGCGCGCGTTGGTGAGCGCGTGGCCGATCAATTCCTTCTTCTCGCCGCGCTTGGGCACGGAGACCTCGACCTTGGATCCGGCCTTCACCGACAGCGCGTCGGCGAGCAGCGCGCTTTCCTCGATCTCGTGCGACAGCAGGATCAGCTTCGGCGGCGGCTTGTCGTCGTAGAATTGCGCGAGGAATGAGGACAGCACCTCCTCGGGCGTGAAGGTCTTTTCCGCGCGCGGGAAATAGGCGCGGTTGCCCCAGTTCTGGCCGGTGCGGAAGAAGAACACCTCGACGCAGGAATAGCCGCCTTCCTGGTGGATCGCGAACACATCGGCCTCTTCGACCGTGCGCGGGTTGATCCCCTGCTGCGACTGGATCGCCGACAGTGCCGCGAGGCGGTCGCGGTACAGCGCCGCGGTCTCGAATTCGAGCTCGCCGGAGGCCTTCTCCATCTCGGCCGCGAGCAGTTGCTTCACGGCGTGGCTGCGGCCGGAGAGGAATTCGGTCGCCTCGCGCACCAGCTCGCTATAGCCGGGGAAATCGATCTCGCGCGTGCAGGGGCCGGCGCAGCGCTTGATCTGGTAGAGCAGGCAGGGCCGGCTGCGGCTTTCGAAGAAGCCGTCGGTGCAGGAGCGGATCAGGAACGCGCGCTGCAGCGCCGTGATGGTGCGGTTGACCGCGCCCGCATTGGCGAACGGACCGAAATAGCGCCCGGGCCGCGACTGCGCGCCGCGATGCTTGAGGATCTGCGGCGCCCAGTGGTCGCCCGATATCAAAATATAGGGAAACGATTTGTCATCGCGCAGCTGCACATTGAAACGTGGGCGGAGCTGCTTGATCAGATTGGCTTCGAGCAGCAGCGCCTCGGTTTCGGTCATGGTCGAGACGATCTCGACATGCGTGGTCGCCGCGATCATGCGCAGGATGCGCGCCGGCAGCGGCGCATTGGCCCGCGCATAGGACGACAGCCGCTTTTTGACGTTCTTCGCCTTGCCGACATAGAGCACGTCGTTGGCGGCGTTGAGCATGCGGTAGACGCCGGGCGAGGTCGGGGCGAGGCGGACCGCGTTCTCGATCGCCTCATGCCCGATCGAAAGCGTCCCCTCGGCAACCGGCTCGATGGCGTCCTCCGACGCCTCGGGCAGACGTGCCTCGTCGTCCTCCTCGGTGGCGGAGCTCTCGGGATCGACGTCGCTCGTGTCGAGCGTCAGGTCGTCCTGCGGCAGATCGGACTTTGAACTGCGCCGTGGCTTGAGGGCCGCCGCCTTGGGATCAGTCTTGGGATCAGCCTCGAGATCGGCCTTGGGGGCCGGCGTCGGGCGTTCGGGAGAATCGTGAACCATGGGCCGTAAATTAAGCGCTTGGGCGACCGGTCGCCAGCGCCGGCGGCGCAGGAAAACAACCCGATTGCAGCAGGTTATTGACCCTGCATGGTCGCCGGGGCGAGGCGCTAACGCTTTGTTAAGACTGATGAGCGGGCCGGTAACCGGGCTTAACAACCCTTTAACTTAAAACTCTCGATAAACCTTAGCGAAAAAAGTGGAATTCCGTAACCACGCCGGCCCTTGGGGACCAGCGGGCTGCGGCAGTTGCGTGGTGGAGAGTACCTATGACCCGGTTTGTTGCGCGTGCGCTGGCACTGATCGTCGCAGGCTGGACGACGTCGTCGGCGGCGGCAGATCTCAACTATGGCTCGCCCTATACCGTCTATCAGCCGCTCAATGCCTATAGCTGGGCCGGTCCCTATCTCGGCGGCAACGTCGGCTATGGCTGGGGTTCGGTCGAGAACAACCCGACCAAGCCGTCCGGCTTCGTCGGCGGCGTGCAGGCCGGCTACAATTTCCAGAACGGCTCTCCGTGGGTGTTCGGCATCGAGGCCGATATCCAGGGCACCACTGCCGACGATCGGTTCGCGCCGTGGAAATTCTCCAACCCGTGGTTCGGCACCGTGCGCGGCCGCGCCGGCTATGCGGTCAACAACGTGCTGTTCTACGCGACGGGCGGTCTTGCCTTCGGCGAACTGCGCGGCGAGACCTTCGGCATCACCGAGTCGCATACCAATGCGGGCTTCACCGTCGGCGCCGGCGCCGAAATGGGCTTTGCCCCGAACTGGAGCGCCAAGATAGAATATCTCTACGTCGATCTCGCCAACAGCAACTTCACGATCACCGGCGGCGCGTCGAACGGCTACAGCTTCAGCCTCGTGCGCGCCGGCATCAACTATCACTTCTGAGAACAAGAAAACGTCGAACATCAACTCCCGGCCGCGCCTTGCGCGGCCGGGTTTTTCTTTGTGCTGATCGCCTGGACATGACGCATGCAGCGTGCGCGCGGCAGCGTTCGCGAATCCAGTCGGCAAGCCGCACGCACCGGATATGCGGCACCGCCAATCGCGTCCGCATCATGCAGAGGATCATGCAGCGGGCGCGAGCCACGCGCCCGGCAATCAACTCACACGCAACGCTTCATTCGCCGTTCATCACGAGCTACGCATCGCGCGCGCTCGTTATGAAACCACCAGGTTGACCGCTTTCGGGCCCTTGCCCTTCTTGTCGGGTTCAACCTCGAACGTAATGCGCTGTCCTTCAGTCAGGTCCTTCAACCCTGCACGCTCGACAGCTGTGATGTGAACGAACACATCGCGGCCGCCATCGTCAGGCTTGATGAAGCCATAGCCACGCTCTCCGTTGAAGAACTTGACTGTCCCAGTCATGGCCATCGGGAAACTCCTCCCCCGTATTGCTCCACCGCTACGCGCACGCCGCGTAGCGGTTGACCGACATTCGCTTGTCGGAAGCTTGGCCACCTGAACAGGCCAGCGTCACGCCGCCGGTCTGCCTGGATTTTATTTCGGCCTTGTCACTCCGCCGCAACCATTCGCGGAAGCGGAACGTAAAGCCAGTCGTAACAGGATGAGCATAATACGGTTCCGCGCGCGTTGCCTATGCTCAAATAGAACTTTTCAGTGGGTGCTACCGATCAAGGTTTAGGCGTTTCGAGTCTGAAGCGTCCGGCGCCGCCTTGACCAAGCGGTCTCTCGAGTTCGGGCAGGATGATCTTCAGCTCGCCCGCCAGCGTCCACGGCGGATTCACTATCAAAAGGCCGGTGGAAACGAGGCCGGCGTCCGCTTCTTGCGGCGCCACACTGAATTCCAAGCGCAAGCATTTGCCCGCGGGCCGGCTGGTGGCTGCTGCTGCAGCCACGCTGCGCGCGAGTTCGTCGGACGCTCTCCGGGATTTTACGGGGTACCACAAAAGGTATGCGCCGGTCGGCCACTTCGCGAACGCCGCTGCAAAGGCACTGGCCAGTCGCTCGAACTCGTCCTTCGCTTCGAATGGCGGATCGATCAGCACCAGGCCGCGCCGCTCGTTCGGCGGCACGAATGCGGGCAGTGCCATCCAGCCGTCGAGATCGACGACGCGCGCCTGCGCATCGCGTCGCAATGCATCGATCAATTGCTTGCGCGCCACGGGCTCGATCTCGCAGGCCGTCAGACGGTCTTGCGGACGCAGCAGCGCCCGCGTGATCAACGGCGAGCCGGGATAGGCTTTCAGTTCGCCTCTCGGATTGAATGCCCTGACGATGTCGAGATAAGGCGCGATCAGCGGCAGCGCCTTGTCGGTGAGTCGCGCCTGCATCAGCCGCGCGATGCCGGTCAGCCATTCGCCGCCACGCTGCGCTTCGCTCGACGTCAAATCATACAGGCCGGCGCCGGCATGGGTGTCGATGACGCGGAACGGCGCCTGCTTTTCCTGCAGGTAGGTGAGCATGCGCACCAGCACGATGTGCTTGATGACGTCGGCAAAGCTGCCGGCATGAAAGGCGTGGCGATAGTTCATGCGATGACGCTGCGCTCCAGAGGGTGCGCATGTTGTACTGCGTCATGCCCGGCCTGTCCCGGGCATCTATGCCTTATCTCGCTAGTTTCGTGGTCGCGTCGATGGCCGGGACGCTCGGCGCGACGACGCGCGTCTGCCCGGCCGCGACGTGGACGAGACTTCAGCCGCCGCGAACCGGCGGCATCAGCACCTGATCGCGACGGCAGGCGCGGCGATCGATTTCCTCGCAGGAACGGAATTGCAAATCCTTGCTGAGGCAGATCCGGACCTCGCTGAGCCGCTTGCTGTCGCAGGTCACCGAGATCGCGGAGTTGCTGAGCCCCGGATTGGCCTTGATGAACGCCGTCTCCAGCTCATCGGGCGCGATCGTCTTCGGCTCCGTCAATTGCAGGAATTCCTCGGGGATCTTCACCGTGGCGCGGGCCTTGCGGATGGCTTCGAAATAGCCGCGCTCGCCAAGGCCGGAGCAGGTGCCGTGCTTGTCCCACTCGTTGTAGATCAGCCCGGGCGCCGGCATCAGGTCGAGCATCGAGGTCATGATGTTGCGGGCGAGTCGGGGCGAGGGCCGCTGGCAGTATTCCGGAAAGCCCCGCTCATATTGCGGCCACAGCCCGTGCACCACGAAGGAATAGGGCCGGCCGCCGCACTGTGTCTGCGTGCCGCGGCTATTGTTGCCGCGCTCGCTCGCCGCCTCGCAGAACGAGGGCGACCACGACAGCGACAGCACATAGAAATCGAACTCGCCGGGCGCATTCTGCCGGCGATCCTGGGCCGAGGCCCCGATCGCACCACACAGGACAAAGGCAATTGAAATCAGAAATCGGGAAATTGTGACCAACCGAGGCATCCAACGCTCCCCTCACGCGACGGTTCGGAGCCTAGCAGGCCTCCGGAACATTTCAAGAACAAAAGCCGCCGTCTGAATGGCGGCGGCTTCCGTTTTGACCGAACTGGTCGGAGATCAGGGCCGGGCGGCCTTGCAGGACGGGTTATAGGCCCAGTTGCGGTCGAGCCCGGCGACGCACCATTCGACGCCCTGGTTGGTGCCGGCAAAGCCGCCATCCTCGATGATCGAATAGTGCACCTTGCGCACCTTGCCGTCGCTCAACACCGCGTCTCCCGAGCAATAGCGGCGCGGAATGTTGTCGGACTGCCAGGGGCGGAACGCGGTTTCGTGGATCCGGCTGAAGCCGGTGATCACGAGCGGCGAATTCCAGAAGGTGGCTTCTTTCTCATGGAATTGATCGCTGATGGCCGCCAGGGCCTTCTCACACGGTGCCACATGGCCGTCGTAGCGCGGTCCGGACAGCCAGAAATTCAGTTCGAACGGATTGGCGGCCTGAGCCGTGCTCCCGAACGCCAGAAGGCCGACCACGAGCGCGGCGCCGAGGCCGAGCTTATGGCTGAGTTTATTGGGGGAGTTGAACAGGTTGCGCATGGGAATCCACCCGATGATCCGATGCGGCGGACGGTGCCGTGAAGCCCCGGCAAGGTCAAGTGCAGCGCGGCAACACCTGCGGAGAAGTCCACCTCCAACGGCAGGCTCGTTCTTTCCATGGTCGCCGGCGCACTCTATGTTGGTCTCAAGCGAAATGGAGTCTGCGATGCGAAGGAAATTGGCCGCGTGCCTGGTTGCCGTTTGCGGGATACTGGCCGTTGGTCCGGCGCAAGCCGACTGGATGCAGCCGGTGCCGCCGTTCAAGGGCAATGATACCGGCGGTATCATCGCCTATTCGCTGGCGGCCCAGACCGATGCGCGGCAGCTCGCCGTCGATCACTGCGCTTCCTACGGCAAGGTGGTCAAGTTCCTTGCGATGCAGCGCTACCCGGGTGGCTACATCTCCTTCGCCTGCCGCTGGGTGCCCTACGGTTCGGCCCAGAGGCCGGTGCGCACGCTCTACTGAGCGCACTCCAAATCCTTCGATCGTTCAGCCGGGAGCTCACCGCATGACCCGACAGCTTGCCTTGCTTGGTTCTGCTGTTTGCTTTGTTCTGTCCACCGGTGCCGCGAGCGCCGTCGACCTGCCGATCCGCAAGGCCGGTCTGTGGGAGATGAAAATGGTGCGTACCGGCGGGCCGATGCCGGAAATCACCATGCAGCACTGCACCGACGAGACCACCGACAAGGAGATGAGCGCGGCGGCCTCGCCGATGGCCAAGGAGGTCTGCTCCAAGCAGGACATCCAGAAGACCGCGACCGGCTATGTCAGCGACAGCGTGTGCAGCGTCGCCGGCATGTCGATGAAGAGCCATGCCGAGATCGTCGGCGATTTCAATTCCGCCTACACGGTCAAGAGCACCTCGCACGCTGAGGGCGGCGCGGCCGGCTCCCGCGACACCACGATGACCCTCGAGGCGAAATGGCTCGGCGCCTGCAAGAGCGACCAGAAGCCCGGTGACATCATCATGCCCGGCGGCATGAAGATGAACGTCAAGGACATGGAAAAGCTGAAGGGCCTGCTGCCCAAGCAGAAGTAGGCGCCGCGCCTTCGATCGCCGCCGCGCGCCTGAATGCATTGCTTCGCATGCTGAGAGGCTGTGACACTTCGCATCACCCTCATTGCGAGCAGTTTCGCGACGAAAATGCGGAGCAATCTTGCGCTGAGGCGATTTGCAATCCATCCGACCCCTCCCGTCACCCTGAGGAGCGCGGAGCGCGTCTCGAAGGGTCGACGGCCCGGCTGGTGGCCGTGCATCCTTCGAGGCTCGCTCCGCTCGCACCTCAGGATGACGGTTTATCGCGTTCGTGCGCTCCTTGGCGCACGATGACGTCGACAGGATGCAACATCATTGAACGATCGCTGTATGCGTAAATCTCGAGACTCGCTGAAAGAGCCAAGGCGCACATCGAATTTCTCGTGCTGCAGAGTCCGTTGCGACAACATGTCTTTTTGAATCGCTCCAGTGTTGCGCGTCTTGAATCGTTCCAGTGTCGCGCATCGCGCGCTTTAATGGATTCTATTTTGCGCGTGTGGAATTTCGCGCATCCCGCCGATAGAAGTCCGCCCCAATCGATGTCCGCTCAATGAAGAACGTGCGGCTCGATCAAGATCGGCCTGGGGACGTGTGGGGATTGATTGGTGGGAATGGCTTCGTCGCGGAGCAAGCGCAGCTTGCTTGCATCAACGGCTGCGATCAACGCAGCGTTTCTCGGTTCGGTCATGCTGCTGCCGATGGGTACGAACGTCGCCAGCGCTCAGGCACCGACCAGTTCTGCGCAGAACAATACCAGCGTGCTTCCCGCAGTGACGGTGGATGAACCTGACGCTGCAAGGAAGCGCAGTGCCGTCGCTTCAAGTCGGAACGCCAGGTCTTCGCGCGCCACCGTATCAAGCCGACGTCGCACTGCTGCGGCGCCCGCTCAGAACCAGGCTCCGCGGTCGCAAGGCGCCTTGGGTGCGATCGGTACGACGACCGGTTACGTCGCGACCGGCAGCACGGCCGGCACCAAGACCAGCACGGCGCTGATCGAAACGCCGCAGTCGCTTTCGGTGGTCACGCAGAAGGAGCTCAGGGATCGCAACGTTCAGACGCTCAAGGACGCCGTCAATTACACGCCCGGCGTCACGACCACGGCGTTCGGCTATGATCCCCGGTTCGACAGTTTCTATATCCGCGGCTTTGATGCGACCTACACCGGGATCTATCGCGACGGCTTGCGCCAGGGCGGCGGCAATTTCGCCATTCCCAAGATCGAGCCATACGGTCTCGACAGCGTGTCGATCCTCCGCGGACCGTCCTCGGGCCTCTATGGCCTCGGCTCTCCGGGCGGCATCGTTGATGTCACCACCAAGCGACCGACCATGACGCCGTTCGGCGAAGTGCAGCTGCAGACCGGCAACTATGATCGTTACCAGGGCAGTTTCGATATCGGTGGCCCGGTGCCCGGCAGCGACCAATTGTACTATCGGCTGACGGGTCTGCTCCGTGACGCGAAGACCTGGTACCCCGGCAACGACGACGATCGCGCCTATATCGCGCCTGCGCTGACCTGGCGGCCCGACGTCGATACGTCCTTCACGATCCTCAGCGAATATCAAACCAGCCGAACCGCCGCGAGCATCGGCAACTTCCGCACGCCCGACGGACAATTGACCAACATCTATTCGAATGATCCGGCCTTCAGCGCCATGGATCAGAAGCAGTATCGTATCGGCTACGCGTTCGAGCACAATGTCGACGACGTCTGGACGGTGCGGCAGAACTTCCGCTTCTATCAGGTCGACACCGACGCAAAATACACCCAGATCGATTCCATCGACAACAGCACCAATCTCGCGTCGCGATCCGCCTGGCGGATCCTGGATAGCTTCAATACGGTGACGCTCGACAACCAGGCCGAGGCCAAGTTCATGCTCGGCGCGATCAAGAACACGGCGCTGTTCGGCGTCGATTACGGGCACTCCTACTACGACGACAAGATCGGCTACGGGGCGGCTCCCGATCTCAATCTGCTGACGATGAATTACGGTGCCCAGGCGATCGCGTCGCCGGCATTCTCGATCTTCAACAAGCAGTCGACCGACGAGGTCGGGGTCTATGCGCAGGAGCAGGCCAAGCTCGGCGGCTTCGTTCTGACGCTCAATGGCCGCCAGAGCTGGGTCTCGCAGACGACGACCGCGGGTCTCGACGGCGTGCCGTCAACGCAGAAGGCGACCGCCTTCACGGGCCGCGCGGGCCTCGCTTACGTCTTCGACAACGGCATTGCGCCTTATGTCAGCTACGCGACGGCGTTTGCTCCGCAGGTCGGCGTCGACGCATCGGGATCGCCATTCAAACCGACCACCGGCGAACAGAAGGAAATCGGCATCAAGTACCAGATGTCGCAGGTGCCGGTGCTGCTGACCGCGGCGGTGTTCGACATCACGCAGGACAATGTGCTGCGTACCGATCCGGGCAACATGGCGTTCCAGGCGGCAACCGGGCAGGTCGAATCGAAGGGCGTGGAGCTCGAGGCGAAGCTGGCGCTCAAGCAGGGATTTGATCTCACCGCGGCCTACACCCATCTCAATGTCGTGATCACGCAGGGTAATCCCGATACGACCGGCAATGAGCTCTCGGGCATTCCGCGGAATTCCTTCGCCGCCTTCGGCAAATATACGTTCCAGTCCGGCGTCCCCGTCGAAGGGCTCGGGCTTGGCCTCGGTGTCCGTTATATCGGGACCAACTTCGGCAACGACCAGAACACGTTCCAGAATGCAGCGAGAACGTTGTTCGATGCGGTGATCGACTACGATCTCGGCAAGCTCGACCGGCGCTTGCTCGGCGCCACCGCGCGCGTGAACGCGACCAATCTGTTCGACACGCGCTACCAGACCTGTCAGTCCGGCTACTGCTATGCCGGCGAACGGCGTCAGGTGATCGGCACCTTGTCCTACCGCTGGTAGCTACACTGGAATCCGCACCGCGGCGCGCAGGCCGCCCATCGGGCTTTCGCCGAGCATGATGTCGCCGCCATGCGAGCGGGCGATGTCGCGGGCGATCGCAAGGCCGAGGCCGCTGCCGCCTTCGTCCTGGTTGCGGGCGTCGTCGAGCCGCAGGAAGGGCTTGAACACTTCCTCGCGCATGGCGGCAGGAATGCCGGGGCCGTCGTCGTCGACCGTGATGTTGAGATAGCGATGGTCGCGCTGGCCGGTGATCGAGATCGTGTTGGCGTGGCGCGCCGCGTTGGAGACGAGATTGGCGAGACAGCGCTTGAACGAAGCCGGTTTCACCGTGACGACGGGCAGGCCGTGGAACGCGACGGTTGCGGTGTGGCCGTGACGTTCGGCGTCGCTGCGCAACTCCTCCAGCGCCATCGCCATGTCGGTCGGCTGTGCGACCTCGCCGGAGTCGCCGCGCGCGAAGGCAAGGTAGTCCTCCAGCATCATCGACATCTCGTCGACGTCCTTGCGCATCGCGTCGATCTCGGGGCCTTCGCCGATCAGGGCGAGTTCGAGCTTGAAGCGGGTCAGGATGGTGCGCAGATCATGCGACACGCCGGCGAGCATCGCGGTGCGCTGTTCGATCGAACGCTCGACGCGCGCCTTCATCTCGATGAAGGCCTGTGCCGCGCGCCGCACCTCGCGCGCGCCGCGCGGGCGGAAGTTCGGCGCCTCGCGGCCCTTGCCGAAGCTTTCGGCGGCATCGGCGAGCCTGAGGATCGGCTTGATCTGGTTGCGCAGGAACAGCACGGCGACGATCAGCAGGATCGACGAGGTGCCGACCATCCAGAAGATGAAGATCTCCGAATTGGAGGCGTAGGCCGCGCTGCGTTGGGCGAAGATCCGCATCACGGAATCGTCGAGCTGGACGCGGATCTCGACCAGGTTGGACTTGCCGACGGTGTCGATCCAGAACGGACGGCTGATCTGGCGGCCGAGCTGCACCGACAGGGTCTGGTCGAGCAGCGAGAAGAACGGCTTCGGTCCCGGCGGCGGCATGTCGCCGGCGGGGAGGAAGTCGACCACCAGCTGCAGCTTTTGGGCGATACCGCGCAGCTGCGCGCGGTCCTTGTCCTGCGGATAGATCTTGTAGACGTCGATCAGCGCGGCGATGTCGGAGACCACCGCGGCGGACAGGCGCCGCGTCACCGTGTTCCAGTGCCGCTCCATGAACACGAACGCGACCACGGTCTGCAGGATCACCATCGGCACGATCATGATCAGCAGCGCGCGGGCATAGAGGCCGGTCGGCATCCAGCTCTTGAACGCATTGCCCATCCAGCCGTTGGCCTTCGAGACGCGCTGCGAGGCGTTCTTGATCAGGGTCAGGCCGGTGTCGAGCGTGCTCATGGCTGCATCTTACGGCGAGGCGACCAGGCGATAGCCGATGCCGCGGACCGCCTGCAGGAACAGCGGATTGGCGGGATCGTGCTCGATCTTGCGGCGCAGGCGGTTGATCTGGACGTCGACCGCGCGCTCATTGACGGTGCCGCCAGAGGTCAGTTCGCCGCGCGGCACGGTCTCGCCGGGCGCGCTGGCGAGGATGCGCAGCATCTCGCGCTCGCGGTCGGTGAGATGGATGATCTCCTCGCCCTGGCGCAGCTCGCTGCGCTCGATGTGGAAGATGTATGGGCCGAACGCGATCTGCTCGACGACAGTGACCTGCGGCGGCGCGGTGCGCTTGAGGATATTGCCGATGCGCAGCACCAGCTCGCGCGGCTCGAACGGCTTGGACAGGTAGTCGTCGGCGCCGCGTTCGAAGCCGCGGATGCGGTCTTCCGCTTCGCCCATGGCGGTGAGCAGCAGGATCGGCACAGGGTTGTTGGTCTTGCGCAGATCGGCGGTGAAATCGAGGCCGGATTCGCCGGGCATCATCACATCGAGCACGATCAGGTCGAAGGCGAGGCTGCCAAGCTTGGCGCGCGCCGTGGCCGCGTCGCCGGCGGTGGTGACGCGAAAGCCGTTCTCCGACAAATAGCGCTGCAACAGATCGCGCAGACGGCGGTCGTCATCCACCACCAGGATATGGGACGGCTCGTCGACCGGCTCGTCGGAATCCAGGTCGGGCGCGCCGGTCGATGAAACAGAGGAACCCATCGTCATACGCTCAGTATAGGACAATCCGGCGCGGCGGAGGATGCGCTCTCAACCGCGAAGTGGCGTCACGAACGCCCATCGCGCGACGCGACGACAGCGCCGGGCGCGCGGGTCGGGCCACCGGCGGCTTGGGTCTGCGGCTGCAGCAGGCGGCGATCATGCTCATTGATGATGCCGAGCAGCACCTTGCGGAAGCCCTCCACCGCCTCGGCGCCGGCCTGACGGTAGGCGCGGGCGATGCGCGCCCGCTGCTTTTCGGTCAGCTGCCGCTCGAGGTCCAGACCCTTGGGCGTCAGTTCCAGGTG
>DASVOL010000880.1:0-5745 GCA_036383375.1 Bradyrhizobium sp.
ATGGCCGGCTGGTCGCCGGGAGGTGGCCTCGTGAGTTAGATTTCAGGCCTGGCGCATCGCCAGTACGTGATCTGCGGCACGGTCCCCCGACCGGATGGACCCCTCGATGGTCGCCGGCAACCCCGTAGCAGTCCAATCGCCTGCGAGGAACAGGTTTTTGCAAGGTGTGACCGGCCCCGGACGCAGGGCATTCTGCTCCGGCGTCGCCTCAAATGTGGCGCGACGCTCGCGCACGATCTGCCACGGCGGCAGGTCGCCGGAAACGCCGGATGCCATGCAGATATCCCGCCAGATCGCCTGCGCGAGCTCCTCGCGCGGCATGTCGACCAGGCGGTCGCCGTTGCTGATCGTCACCGACAGGCGCTGCGGGAACGCGAACAGCCACTCCACGAGGCCGCCGACCACGCCGAGAATCGGCGGGGCATCGCGCGGCGGATCGACGCGGAAATGCGCATTGACGATGGCGCGGAATTTGGTCGGGGTTTTCAGGCCGGGCAGCAGGGTTGCCGCCGCGCGCGGCGGCACCGCGAGCACGACGGCATCGTCGCCCGCCAGCGTGATCTTGTCGCCACCGCCGAAGTCGAGCTCGCTGATGCGATCACCCGACATGCCAAGCGTACGCAATTCGTGACTGAACTGGACGCTGTGGCCCCGCTCCTGCAGCAGCTTCACGGCCGGCTCGATCAGCACCGAGCTCAGGCCGTCGCGCGCGATCAGCGGACGGCAGGCCTGCCCGCCGGCAAGCAGCGTCTCGCGCACGATGGCGCCGGCAAGCCCGGCCGAGCCCTCCGGCGGATCGACGTTCAATGCGGCGAGCAGCAGCGGCTGCACCAGGCGGTCATACAGCGTGCCCTTGCAGGGAATCGTGTTGCCGACCAGCGCCTCGGTGCTGGCCCAGGCCAGCGGCGCCAATGCGAGATAATCGCGCAGACCGGTGTCGGGGACGCGGCGCGCCTCGTCGAACACCCACAGCGGCAGGCGGGAATCGCCGAGGTCGAGCTGCCAGCGCTGGCCGGAGGCAAGATCGACGAACGGAAACTGCGCGCGCGCAGGTCCCACGAGGCCGGCCTCGGTGCCGATCGAACGCGCGTAGCTCAGCGCGTGGCGGTTGCCCGACAGCAGCAGATGGTTGCCGTTGTCGATGGTGAGATTGGTGGCGGCGTCGAAATAGGAACGGCAGCGGCCGCCGGCCTGCTGCGTCGCCTCGTGGACGGCAACCTTGTAGCCGCCATTGGCGAGCCGCACGGCCGCGGAGAGGCCGGAAATACCGGCACCGATGATATGAACGGTCTTTTGCATCAGATGATCGCGTAACGAAGAAGAATGCCGATCTTGGCGGCCTTGGACACACGCACCGGCTCACGCGGAGCGGCGAAGCCGCGCGCGATCAGGAGATCGAGGATCGCGCGGTAGTATTTCGACATGATCCGCGGCGCGCGCACGGCACGGCGCGAATTGCGCTTCATGATCTCGTCGGACTTCTGGAAGTGCATCTTGGCGCGCTCGGCGAGCGGCGCGCACACTTTCGGCAGCGCGCGGTCGGCGGTGACGCGGGCCGGGTCGTTGTTGGTGATGCCGGCGTGCCAGAGCCATTCGCGCGGCAAATAGAGCCGGCCGAGACCAGCATCCTCGTCGATGTCGCGCAGGATGTTGGTGAGCTGCAGCGCGCGGCCGAGATGGTAGGCGAGCTGGATGCCGTCTTCCTCGGGCAGGCCGAACACGCGCACCGACAGCCGGCCGACCGCGCTCGCGACGCGATCGCAATACAGATCGAGCGTCGCAAGATCGGGCGCGCGGATGTCCTGCGGCACGTCCATCTCCATGCCGTCGACGATCGCGACGAAATCCTCGCGCTTCAGGCCGAAGGCCTTCACCGACGCGACATAGTCCTTCAGCCGCGCCGGCGGATGCCCCGCATACAGCGCGTCGATATCGTCGCGCCATTGCTGCAAGGCGGCCAGGCGCTCCGGCCGCGGACCGTCGGAATCGGCGATGTCGTCGACCTGCCGGCAGAAGCTGTAGATCTGGAACATCGCCTCGCGCTGCGCGTGCGGCAGGATGCGCATCGCGGCATAGAACGAGCTGCCCGACGCGGTGCTTCCGTAATTTGCGTTGGCCGCCGCCTCAGCACTCATGCCCCTGCCGCCGTTTTGGAGACCGCACGCCTTCCGATCGTGCGCCGCGCAGTCTCGCCGGCGACGCCGCCAAGGCTCTGCAGCAGCAGTTCGACCGGGCCCAGATGCACGCGCTCGCTGAGCGGGTCGCGCACTTTCAGCATATTGACGATCTTGTCGGCGAACGCCTGGATCACCGAGATCTCGAGCCCGAGCCGGAAATCCTTCACTTCGGCGGCGAGCGACTTGCTCTGGTCGAGCAGCGCCTCGGTGCGCAGCGCGAGCGCCTGCAGGCATTTGAGCAGGGCCGGCTGCGACTTCGCCTCGCCGAGCATCTCGGCGGTGGCACCCGCAGCGGCCAGCGCATCGCGCGGCAGGTAGACGCGGTTCAGGTTGCGGTAGTCCCTGCCGCAGTCCTGCAGGTGATTGTTGATCTGCAATCCGGCGCAGAGCGCGTCCGACGCCGCCCAGGTCGAAATATCCTCGCCATGCACGTCGAGCATGAAGCGGCCGACCGGCATCGCCGAGTAGCGGCAATAGTCGATCACGTCGTCCCAATTTTCGTAGCGCAGCTTGGTGACGTCGAGGCGGAACGCCACCAGCACGTCGAGCGCATGCCGCGGCGCCATGCCGCGCTCGGCAAAGGCGCGGCGCAGGCTGACCGCTTCCTTCTGGCTATCGCCATTGCCGAGCAGCTCGGCCTCCATGAGGTCGAGATAGCGCAGCTTCTCTTCGGCGGGCAGCGTGGCGTGATCGGCGATATCGTCAGCGGTGCGGACGAAATTATAGAAGGCCAGGATCAGGGCACGATGCCGCGGATGAATGATCCACGACGCGACCGGAAAATTCTCGTCGCGGTGGGTCTTTCCGGATCGCAGGTCGCTCGCGGTGGTCATGGGAAATTTGGGCTACACTGGTCATGGCACGACGCAGGCGCGGACGGTCAGGCGCATGCGGGGGATTTGCGAGCCCCATATAGGGGAATACGCCACCAAAACCAATGCTATCTGTGACCGCCAGCATATGTGGCCGCGGCCGGCATGGCTGCCAGCCGCGGTGTCGATAGCGGTCCCTTGAGACCTGAATCCGGTCTTATTGGCCGTGGGTCTTCAGCACCTGGTCGCAGGCGGCGCTGATCTTGCTGCGGTTCTGCTGCAGGCAGGCGAGAATGGTGAAATCGCCCTGATCGATGACGGAGCGGCAGTGACGCTGCACATCGCGCGTGCAGGCCTTCTGCTCATCGGGCGTACCGCGCCCTTGCTGCTGGGCGAAGGCGCTGGACGAGAGCGGGATCGACAACACGGCAACAGCCAGGAGAAATTTACGCATCGTATTCCTTCATTTCCGACAGCAGAAAATCTGTTCCCGAAACGCGTTTCGGCATGGCCGGGACGGATTTTGGGGATTGCAGACGCCACGTAACGCGGCAACGGATTGACGACAAGCACTGCTAAATGCGGCTAAATTTGCGGCGCTGTAAACCCCCGCCTAAGCTATTGATTCAGAACAACGATTCATGCCATCACTTTGTCGCGTTTGGGTATTGCGGATCGCACTCGCGCAAAGCTACATGCCTTCAAGAGGCCAACGGTTTCTGATTCTGTTCGATGACGACAGGGCTCGCGCACGCCGCTTCTGTCGTTTGAACCTAACATTCCTGGGTGACACTAAACCTTCGATGCGGCGAGACGCTTTCTTGCGAAAGAGGCGTTGATTTTGATGGGAAAATTCAAAATGAAACTGTTTGGTTCCAGCCTTTATGGTCAGGCCCTCAGGGCTGTGGGCGTCAGCGCCGCACTGATGCTGTCCGCCTCCGCAGTCCATGCCCAGGCGAACGGTCCGTTTGCCGGTTTTGCCGGCTCGTGGACCGGAACGGGCACGGTGGCGTTGTCCAATGGCACGACCGAACGGATTCGTTGCAAGGCGGACTACAAGGTCGCGCCATCGGGCATGAACCTGAAGCAGTCGCTGCATTGCGCCAGCGACAGCTACAAGTTCGACCTCTCCAGCGATGTCACCAGCCAGGGCGACCGGATCTCCGGCAACTGGAGCGAGGCGAGCCGCAACATCTTCGGCAATTTGCAGGGCACCGCGGGGGGCGGCCGGATCGACGTGTTCGTCGAGGCCTCCGGCTTTGCCGCAAACCTGAACCTGCAGACCAACGGCTCCAAGCAGGTGGTGCAGATCGACTCCAAGGGCGAGATCCGCGGCGTCACGATCACGATGACGAAGACCTGACGCTTCCGCACGATCTCACCAGCCAACAAAAAGGCCCGGTTCCGATCACTCGGAACCGGGCCTTTTGTTACCGGTCGATCAGGCCTTTTCGATCGGCGCCGGTTGCCCGCCCTTGCCGCGGAGTTTTTGCGACAGGTTGATCAGGAACATCGAGGTCGGCCGCAGGATGAAGAGGTCCGCGACCAGAGCCGCGACCATCGAGAACGCGCTGAGCCAGCCGAACAGCCGCAGCGACGGCAGGTCGGAGAACACGGTGACGACGAGGCCGCAGGCCAGCACCACCGTGGTCAGAATCAGCGCCGGGCCGACCAGCACGGTGGCGCGCTCTACCGCAAGCTCCGGCGTGACACCGGGCTTGGTCTCGAGCCGCAGGCGATTGAGGAAGTGGATGGTGGCGCTCAGCCCGAGGCCGAACGACACGGTCAACGCCACGACGCTGGCGAATTGCAGCCCCTCCCCGAGCAACCACAGCACGGTGCCTGACAGCACCACCGGGAAGATGCCGGGCAGGATGCAGGAGAACATCACGACGACCGAGCGGAACGCGAGCCCGATGAAGATCGCGACCAGCAGGAACTCGATGGTGAGGCCGTGGTTCAGTTTCTCGATCATGTTGGCGCTGTTGCGCGCGGCGATCACCGACAAGCCGGTGACCGCAATCTCGTAGCCGGGATGCTCGGCGCGCACCTTGTCCAGCGAGTGATCAAGCTTGTTCACCACCGGAAGCAACTGGCTCGAGTCCACATCAGGGACGCGGCCCGACACCACGACCGCGTCCTGGGTCTTGTCGATAAACCGACGCACCAGGTGCTCCGGGATCAGGTCGACATACTCCTTCAGCGTCGCGACGTCGTTGCTGCCGGCCTTTTCGGCGAGCCAGCGCCGCAAGGTTTCCAACGACCAGACATTGCCGACGCCGGCAGTGTCCTCGACCATCGCATGGACTTCGGCGATCGTCTTCAGGGTCTCCGGCGAATACAGCGATTGGCCCTTGGGGAATTCGATCAGCACATCGACCGGATTGGCACCGGTCAATTTGGCGTCGAGACGGCTCGACGCCTCTACGGCCTGCCGCTTGTCCGGCACCTGATCGGCGAGCCGGTAACGCGGCTCGAGGCTGCCATAGACGACGCCGAGCCCAGCGACCACGATCAGCGCGAGCAGGCTGAACAGCCCAGGACGGCTCACCATGCGCACCGCGATCCAGTAGCAGAAATTGCGCAGCGCCTGCACGCCGGCGTCCGCGCTCTGGAACTTGACCGCAAAGACCTTCTCGTTGCGCACGAACAGGATGCCGAACACCGGCACCAGCGACAGCACCGCGATCAGCGCGATGATGGTCGCGGCAAGCCCCGCTTCGCCGAACTTGCGGATCAGGTCGGAGTCGGAGAAT
>DASVOL010000881.1:0-5076 GCA_036383375.1 Bradyrhizobium sp.
CGCCGCGCAGCTTGCCGCCGGTCGCGTAGAGCACCCCGGTGCCGGTGCCGTGAACGGTGTGAAATTCGAGCTTGTACAAGCCTTCCTGCAATGCCCACCCCCGAGAAAAACATTCGTCGCAATGGTTGCAGCCTATGGTGCAGGCGGGATGCAGACAATGCCGCGGGCGCAGATCGCCGGGTCGTCAACACCGGATCGGACGAGGTCGTGCGCATGGACTGGGCTTGGTGCAGTGGGTGTTCGCGTCGCGCACCGGTCGTGGCGCCGGCTTCAGGGCCTGGCGCTAGCTGGGGAGGGATGCGTTGCGCGTCACCACTTCACGCTCTGGCTGGGCACGATGAACGCCGTCGTGCTCGGCTTGTTCGGATTGTGGGTGAAGTAACCGTAGGCGGCAACGATCACGACGAGCAGGGCAAGCACGGCCAGCAGATCGATCTGCCGGGGATCATGCCCGTTGTGGCTGAGTTTCCAGCGCATTGTTGTTTCCTCCCCAAGGGGATCCCATGCGGGCAATGAAACAATGCGCCAACTATCGCCACAGTTCCGCCGGAACAGCTATGCGTGCGGCGTTTGGGAGCGCCGCAGCAGATCAAGCATCGTTGACGCCGCGTCAACCTTCGTTGACGCCGCGCCAGCGGCCGTAGCGCCAGGGCAGATACCAATGCGCCCCAAGCGGCCTCGTCTGCGGGACATTATCGATGCCGGAGGTTCCCCAGGGCTGGCAGCGCAGCAATCTCGCCAGCGTCATCCACCCGCCGGCCCAGAGTCCGAAGCGCTCGATCGCCTCATCGCCATAGACCGAGCAGGTCGGCAGATGCCGGCAGTTGTAGCCGACCAGCGGCGACAGCGTGTGCCGGTAGATCCAGATCAAGGCGCGGCCGAAATTGCGCGGCATGCGGCGCATGGTGTTGGCACAGTCCGTGCAACGCGGATGGTGCGTCGTTGAATGATCGGTCGGGGACATACGCAAGTATGTACGTAATCTTGCGGGGGTTCCAAGCGAAGGAACTGTTCAATTGCAGATATTTACGCCACAGTTGGCCACTATTGCACAGCGCCGGTGGCGCTGCAGCACGGGCTCTATGGACGGTCCAGGTCAGCAACGCTACCGTTCCCATTACGCGCCGATGACAGATTCGTGGCGCGTTGCCATGGGGCCATTGCCAACGCTCGCATCACCACCGAGGGCTTGGGGGAAGGAACCAAATTGAGGCTCGCGAACTCGCTTTCGTTGCGCAGTTGGGTGCTCACCGGCGCCGTTGCCCTTTGCTTCGCGGTTTCCGGCACCGCCGCATCGGCGGGGAACTCGACGCAGACCAGCTCGACCCTCGAAGAACGCAAGCTGCCGATGAAGTTCAGCTGGATCGCCTGCCAGCCGAATTGCCGCGGCTGGGTGTCGGCGGTCGGCATCATCACGGCCGACAGCCCCAAGGAATTCGACGAGTTCGCGCGCAGCCGCCAGCTCACCGGCGCCACCATCGTGCTCGACTCAAGCGGCGGCTCGGTCAACGACGCGATCGCGCTCGGTCGCCGCTTCCGCGGTCTCGGCGCGCTGACCACGGTCGGCACCAGCGTCGTCAACCAGGCCGCGCAAGGCGATCGCGCCAGCGTGCTGCCGGATGCCTATTGCGAGTCGATGTGCGTGTTCCTGCTGTTGTCGGGCAAGACGCGCTATGTGCCACCGGCCGCGCACATCCGTGTGCATCAAATCTGGATGGGCGACCGCGCCGACGACGCCAAGGCCGCGAGCTACACCGCGCAGGACCTGATGATCGTCGAACGCGATATCGGCCGTCTTGCCAAATACACTTTCGATATGGGTGGCGCGGGCGAGCTGTTGTCGCTCGCACTGAGCGTACCGCCGTGGGAAGACCTGCACGAATTGTCGGCGGCTGAGTTGCGGCTGACCAATCTCGTCACCACGGATGCGGTTGCCGACGTGCTGCCGCGGCAGGACAACGCAATCCCGGTCGCCGAAGCGAAGCCGAAGAACGCCGATCGCTTCGTCAGTAGCGCGATGGAAGGTGAGGCGCTGCCGCAGGCCGCCAAGGCGACCAAGACCGCCGAGGCCGTGGTGCCGACCGGCGGCACCGCCGCGCCGGCGCCCGTCCAGCCTTCGCAGTAGTTTAGGTTGGCAGTAAGGCTTAGGCAGCGGTCGGGCTTACGCCGGCTGTTTTGCCTTGGTCTCGATCTGGCCGATCGCATCGACCACGGCATCAAAGGTCAGCAGGGTGGAAGCGTGGCGGGCCTTGTAGTCGCGCACTGGCTCGAGCAGCGCGATGTCGGCCCATTTGCCGCCCTGCGGGGGCTGGCCATTTTCCTTCAGCATCTTGCGGACGGTCTCGCGTAACTCGCGCAGCTCATCCGCGGTCGACCCCACCACATGGCTCGCCATGATCGAGGAGGAGGCCTGGCCGAGCGCGCAGGCCTTCACGTCATGGGCGAAGTCCGTCACCACGGGGCCGTCCATCTTGAGGTCGACCTTGACGGTCGAACCGCACAATTTCGAGTGGGCGGTGGCACTGGCGTCCGGCTCGGCCAGTCGTCCGAGGCGCGGAATATTGCCGGCCAACTCAATGATCCGCTTGTTATAAATGTCGTTCAGCATGGGGACAGATGCCTGGTTCCGGCGGTGCCGGGCGCTCTTGGCGGCTGGGTCTCACCGTCCTATATATGAACGGCATCGTCCGAAACATAGCCCGGCTATGCTTCCACCGCGGGCCACTTGCGCCGCGGCGGTGCTACAAAGATGGGACTCAGGCGCCCGGCGGTTCGACGATCCGCCCCGTCTGCCCGGTGACACATCCGGCCCGAAGGCAAATGCCTGGCCGGTCGAACGGAGAAGACATGGACGCCTTGATCAAACCGATTCGCCCCAACAAGCCGGCCGATGCGAAGGCCAGCGAACTCGACCCTGCAGAATTCATGGCGGCGGCCGTCCGTGCCGATCAGCCGCGCCCGTCGCGGGCGGAGGCCGAGGATGCCGTGAAGACGCTGCTCGCCTATATCGGCGAGAACACCGGCCGCGAGGGCCTGCTCGACACGCCGCGCCGCGTCGTCGAGGCCTATGACGAGCTCTATCAGGGCTATCATCAGTGCCCGGCCGAAGTGCTGAACCGCACCTTCGGCGAGACCGCCGGCTACGACGATTTCGTCCTGGTCCGCGATATCGAATTCACCTCGCAGTGCGAGCATCACATGATGCCGTTCTACGGCAAGGCGCATATCGCCTACACGCCGGTGGAGCGCGTCGTGGGTCTCTCCAAGCTGGCGCGGCTGACCGACATCTTCGCCCGCCGCCTGCAGACCCAGGAGCATCTCACCGCGCAGGTCGCGGCCGCGATCGACGAGGTGCTGAAGCCGCGCGGCGTTGCGGTGCTGATCGAGGCGGAGCATACCTGCATGTCGGTGCGCGGTGTTGCCAAGCATGGCGCCTCGACCTTCACCAGCCGCTTCACCGGCATGTTCCGTGACAATCCGGCGGAGCAGCAGCGTTTCCTGTCCCTGGTGCGAGGACCGAACCGGTAACCTCGCATTCTCCCAAGCAAGGTTTTCCGTGTCCGCATCGACCCACGATCACGACCGCGAAGAGGGGCTGGCCTTCCAGCCCAAATTCGACGC
Source organism: Bradyrhizobium sp. (assembly GCA_036383375.1). GTDB lineage: Bacteria > Pseudomonadota > Alphaproteobacteria > Rhizobiales > Xanthobacteraceae > Bradyrhizobium. The sequence goes on from DASVOL010000881.1 coordinate 3,622, forward strand.
GGCAGGTCTTGTGACCTGCGTCGCGACCGATGCTGTGACCGGCGACGTGCTGATGGTCGCGCACATGAACGACGAAGCCCTGCGCAAGACGATCGCGACCGGCGAGGGCTGGTACTTCAGCCGCTCGCGCAACGCGCTGTGGCGCAAGGGCGAGAGCTCGGGCCAGACCCAGCGCGTGATCGAGATCCGGATGGATTGCGATCAGGACGCGGTGTGGATCAAGGTCGAGCAGATCGGCGCGGCCTGCCACACCGGGCGGCGCACCTGCTTCTATCGCGCGGTGAAGGACGAGGGCGGCAATATCAACCTGTCGTTCGTCGACGACGAGCGGCTGTTCGATCCGGCGCAGGTCTATCGCAAATAGAGCGTTGATCTAAATCAAATGCGATGCGTCGAAGTGGTGCACTTCGTTGCCTCCTGTTCGGCTGTGTGCAAGTAATTGCACGTCGTCGTCGCGCTGGGGGTGAGTTGTGGCGCATCGTCTGATACCGCTTCTTGGGTTTCTTGCCTGGGTTGTACTGCCGATCGGCGCGGCGCAATCGCAAACGAGCGAACGTGCGCCCGATACGATGGCCGCGCGCGTCCTTGCCTGTGCGCCCTGTCATGGCGCCGAAGGCGAGGGCACCAGCGACGTCTATTTCCCGCGCCTTGCGGGCAAGCCGGCCGGCTACCTCTACAACCAGCTGATCGCGTTCAGGGACGGGCGGCGGAAATATCCGCCGATGAACTACCTGCTGGAATTTCAGACCGACGACTACCTGAAGAAGATCGCCGAGTATTTCGCGTCGCTCCGACCGGCGTTTCCGCCGCCGGTCCCGCCGGTCGACAGCAAGGAGATCCTGGCGCGCGGCGAAGCAATCGTGAAGAACGGCGACCCGCAGCATGGCATTCCGCCCTGTTTGGCCTGTCATGGTCCGGCACTGGGCGGCATGGAGCCCGGCATCCCGGGCCTGCTTGGCCTGCGCGCGGCCTATATCAGCGGACAACTCGGCGGCTGGCGCTACGGCACGCGGACCGCGCTCGCCCCCGATTGCATGCAGGTCGTCGCGGGCCTGCTGACGGAGGACGACGTGAAGGCCGTGGCTGCCTATTTGTCGTCGCGTCCGGCGCCGGCGGATCCGTCTTTCGCGCCACGAGGCAGCCTGCCGATGCCGCTCGAATGCGGCAGCGAACCGCACTGAAGGGATCGTGCAGATGTCGCGAACCTCCACAGGACTGCTGGTCGGATTGATGCTGGCATTCGCGCCCGTCGCCGCACTCGCGCAGCAGAAGGCGGCCGATCCGGCCGTCGTCGCCAAGGGCGAGTATCTCGCGCGCGCCGGCGATTGCATCGCCTGCCACACGGCGCGCGAAGGCAAGACCTTCGCCGGCGGCCTTCCGATGAAGACGCCGTTCGGCACGCTCTACACCTCGAACATCACGCCCGATCCGCAGACCGGGATCGGCACGTGGACG
>DASVOL010000882.1:0-3113 GCA_036383375.1 Bradyrhizobium sp.
TTGGCGATGATCTCCTGCAACTCCTCGCCGTATTTCGGCGTGTATTCGAGTTTCGATTTCTCGACATCCGCTTGATAGGCCTTGTCGGCCATGGTGCCGCGGAAGCCTTGGCGCAGAATCGCGACGCGGTCCGCCGGCACGCCCGGAGGGGCTGCGAAGGGGAAGGCCATGAGTGCCGGCGCCGGCGAGCTCGCGGGCGCGCGCCAGCGCCAGTTGCCCGCGGCGGATCTGCAGGCGATCCCACAGCGCGCGGTTCTGGTCCATCAGCAGGATCGGCTCGCCGGCGGCGTCGGTGCGCGCCGCCATCCGCGAGGCGTTGAATTCCATCAGCGCCAGCAATCCGTGCGCCTCCGGCTCGTGCGGTGCGATCGAACTCAGCACGCGGCCGATGCGCAGCGCCTCGTTGCAGAGCTGCGGCCGCAGCCATTCGTCGCCGCTCGCCGCGGTATAGCCCTCGTTGAAGATCAAATAGGCGACCTCGAGCACGGAGGCGAGCCGCTCCGACAGCGCCTCGCCGCGCGGCGTCTCGTAGGTAAGGCCTGACTCCGACAGCGTGCGCTTGGCGCGCACGATGCGCTGGGCGATGGTCGCCTCCGCCTGCAGGAAGGCGCGCGCGATCTCCTCGGTGGTGAGGCCGCAGATCATCCGGAGCGCCAGTGCGGCGCGCGCCTCGCGCGACAGCAGCGGATGGCAGGCGGTGAAGATCAGCCGCAGCAATTCGTCGCCGATATCGTCGTCGAGCGCGGAATCGAAATCAGGCATGGTCTCCTGCTCCCGCACCAGATCATGCGCCAGCATGCCGTGCTTCTCGGTCAGCATGCGGTTGCGCCTGATATGATCGAGCGCGCGCCGCTTGGCGGTCGCCATCAGCCAGGCGCCCGGCTTCTCCGGCACGCCACTGAGCGGCCAGTGCTCGAGCGCCGCGATCAGCGCTTCCTGGGTCAGATCCTCGGCGAGCGGCACGTCGCGCAGCATGCGCGACAGGCTGGTGATCAGCCGCGGCTGCTCGATGCGCCACACCGCAAGGATCGTCGCCTGGATGTCGGCGGCCGTCATCGCCGCCGACCTGGATTGCAGTCCGGGCGCGCGCTCTTCACGCGAACCGGAGGCCGCCTCGCGTGAACGCGACCTGTCCGCGGCGCATCAAGCGACGGCGGAGACATCGACCTGGCAGGCGCCGTCGACGCCCGGGGTGGCGAAGGGGCGCACCTCGCAGGTGCCGTCCCATCCGGGCATATGCTCCTTGTGCAGCTGCATGAACTCCACGGCGGCCGCCACCGCTTCTTCCTTGTTGCGGAGTTCGAAGATCGCGTAGCCGCCGATCATCTCCTTGGCCTCGACGAACGGCCCGTCGATGACGTTGAGCTTGCCGTCGGTGATGCGGACCTGGGCCCCCATCGCGACCGGCAGCAGCCCGCCGGTGTCGATCATACGGCCGGCCTTGATCTCCCGCTCGGCGAGCTTGCCCATCGCCTCCATCAGGGCCGGCGTCGGCGGGCGCGGGGGCTGGGCGGAGGTGACGATATACATGAACCGCATCGGAAATCTCCTGTTGGGCGAGAAGCGACGATGACCGCCGCAAAACCGGCTCGCTATAGGGGACGACGAGCCGGGGTGCGTCGGATCGACAAGGAAAAGGGAATTATTTTTGGGGGTGCCGGCGGGAAGCAGATCGTACCGCCCCATCGTGGTCCCTGCGAAAGCAGGGACGACGCGGAGCTTTGGCAGCGCCGCCCCTCACTGCTCGCGCAGCATGATCAGCGGGTCGGCGCTGTCGGGGACGCGGCGCCACTGGGCATTGTCGTCGGCCTCGAACTGCCAGGTCTCGCCCTTGGGCGACATCAGGACCATCTGGCCATGGTCGAGCCGCCACAGCGTCGGGTTGAAGGCCGCGACCGCGGGATCGCATTTGCCTTTCAGGAACACCTGGAAATTGTCGTTGCCGGCGTCGGTGTTGGTCAGCACCAGGGCGCAGATCGCCTGGCCGTTGCCGCGGACCATCGACCAGTCGCCTATCATCTGGTCCATCGACTTGGCGAGCGCGCGCGCCGCCGCGAGATTCTGCAGGATGTAGACGCCCTCGTTGGTGCGCATGCCCTCGAAGATGCCGGTCTCAACCTCGGTGAAGTCGATCACCGCCTCGCCGGCCGCATTGTGCAGCCGCACGATGTCGCCGAGGCCCTTGATGCTCCAGCCCGTGATGTCCTTGGTGAAGGGCAGTGCGGCGGCGCAGGCCGGCTCGAGCTCAAGCTTGAAACCTTGCGGCGTCGCATCGCTCTTCAGCGTCACGACGCAGGTCTTGCTGCGCTCGGTGGTGGCGAGCTCCCACTGCCCGATCATGTCCTTCTTCAACGTCGAGACGTCCTGCGCGGCTGCCGGACCGCACGCGGCCAGCAGCAGACACAGCACGACGCTGAAGCGGGACAGGGACATCAGCGACCCTTCACCGGCGTTTCCGCAACCGGCGTCAGCGGCGGCTTGCCGGCGAACCAGTTCGTGATGTTGTCGACCACGAGCTGGTCCATCGCGTTGCGCGTCACCACCGAGGCCGAGCCGATATGCGGCAGCAGCACGACGTTCTGCATCGCCTTCAACTCGTCCGGCACGTTCGGCTCGGCCGCGAACACGTCGAGGCCGGCGGCGAGGATGGTGCCGGATTTCAGCGCCGCGACAAGCGCCGGCTCGTCGACCACAGAGCCGCGCGCGACATTGATCAGCACGCCGCGCGGGCCGAGCGCCTTCAGCACGTCGGCGTTGATCATCTTGGCCGTCGAGGCGCCGCCCGGCACGATGACGATCAGGGTGTCGACCGCCTTCGCCATCTCGATCAGATCGGGATAATGCTTGTAGGCGACGTCCTTGGACGGATTGCGCGAATGATACGACACCGGCACGCGTGAGGCCTCCAGCCGCCGCCCGATCGCCTGGCCGATCCGGCCCATGCCGACGATGCCGATCTTGCGGTCGCGCAGCGAGCCGACGCTGAGCGGATAATTCTGGGTCTGCCACAGGCCGGAGCGCACATAGCGGTCGGCCTTGACGAATTCACGCAGCGTCGCGATCAGCAGCCCCATCGCGACGTCGGCGACCTCCTCGGTCAGCACGTCGGGCGT
>DASVOL010000883.1:0-3111 GCA_036383375.1 Bradyrhizobium sp.
CCTTCCGCCAGCAGCAGGTCAAGGCCGCGATCCGCTTCTGCGAAGTGCTGTTCGGCCACGACTACGCCTCGCTGATGAACCGCGCGGCCGAAAACGCCGTCACCGGCGAGCGGAAATCGTCCCGCGCGGGGTAGCGAGATCTAGTACCTGTCATCGAAATTTCTGGCGTCTTTCGCGGCATTGATTCAAGCTGAGCTGATTTGCACCACCTGAGTAGTCAGGGTTATCCCGCTGCATGGGGTCATCTTCCCAGCCACATCCGTCACATATCTCATACGCTCCTACCTCCGTCAGAACTGCGGAGGCGCAGCAAGGGCATGGAAAGAGAGTTTTGTCGGCGTTGTCGCTCATCGTGTGCTTTTAGTAGCATTGCTACCATTCGACTGAACATGGCTCGCGCCGCATTCGGAGGCTGAGCCCAGACGTCTACGGATCGCAAACAGAAGTCCGTCTGCACAATTTCGGAATAATGGAAGTGTGGCGCTGAGTTGCCCGACGTGTCAAGTCGTCATTCGGGCGTCGGCGGCCGCCGGCTACTGTGCATGGGGTTGTTTTCGATATTTTGGTCGCGCGCGCCTTCGCCAGGAGACGCCGTTGCGATACCGCCGGAACGGCACCGGAAACCGGCCGATTTCGACCTTCGGTCGATCCAGCAATTGTCAATTGCCGGGCTTGGCGCCGGTAGTGTAAAGCGATTCTAAGGCGGCTTGCCTGAAGCCGCCGTTCCATCCGGGAACCGCTTGATGACGCTGTGGTTTGTGTTCGCGCTGATGACGGTCGCGGCGATCTTTGCCGTGCTGTGGCCGCTCAGCCGCCGCGGACGGGCGGATACCGGCGGCAGCGAGGTCGTGGTCTACCGCGACCAACTCGCCGAAATCGACCGCGATATGGCCTCAGGCATCATCGGCGCCACCGAGGCCGATGCTGCGCGGATCGAGATCAGCCGCCGGCTGCTGGCCGCCGCCGACCAGAGCGGTCGTGACGCCCCCGTGACAGGCAGTCTCACTCTGCGACGCGCGGCCGCGGTCGTGGCCCTGGTCGGGTTGCCGGTCATCGCTTCGAGCTTCTATCTCGCGCTCGGCTCGCCGCGGCTTGGCGACTTTCCGCTCGCCGAGCGCAGCCGGGTGGCGGATGTCAATCAGCCGCTCGCCAATCTGGTCGCGCAGGTCGAGGCCCATCTGGAGAAGAACCCGACCGATGGCCGCGGCTGGGCCGTGCTGGCGCCGGTGCTGTCGCGCCTGGGCCGCTACGATGACGCGGTCCGCGCCTATCGCAATGCCATCACCTATGCCGGCGACAACGCCGATCGCCGCGCCGATCTCGGCGAGGCGTTGATGGGGAGCGCCGGCGGCGTCGTCACCGCCGACGCCAAGGCGGAGTTCGAGCGCTCGGTCGCGCTGAATGGCGACGACGCCAAGGCGAACTATTTCCTCGGCCTCGCCGCCGAGCAGGACGGCCGCAAGGCGGACGCCGCTGCGCTCTGGCAGAAGATGCTGGCGAAAGGGCCGTCCGATGCACCGTGGCGGCCGCTGGTGCAGGCTGCGCTGGTACGGGTCGGCGGGAGTGTGCCCGCTGGCGTCAGCGCACCTGCGCTGCCGGATGGCGCTGTGGCGGCGGCCAGGGACATGAGCGAGGCCGATCGCGGCACCATGATCAAGGGTATGGTCGATCGGCTGGCGACGCGGCTGAAGACCAATGGCGACGACGTCGAGGGCTGGCTGCGGCTGGTTCGCGCCTATCTCGTGATGGGCGAGCGCGACAAGGCGATGAGCGCGCTTGCGGATGCCCGTCAGGCGGTGGCCAATGACGCAGACCGGTTGCGGCAGCTCAATGAGGGGCTGAAGAATCTCGGGCTTGATGGATAGAGCATGACGCCGAAAAGTGCACAGCGGTTTTCGGGTAACGTCATGCGCAAGGATAGAGCATGACCAGGAAGCAACGGCGTTTGACACTGATCGGCTGCGCGCTCGTCGTGCTGGCGATCGCCGCGGGCCTGGTGCTGAATGCGCTGCGCGATTCCATCGTGTTCTTCTCGACGCCCTCGATGGTCGCCGAAAAGCATCTCGGGCCGGGCAAGCGTTTCCGCCTCGGCGGGCTGGTGGAGCAGGGCTCGCTCAAGCGCGGCGACAATCTCGCGGTGACCTTCACCGTCGGCGACGGCGGCGCGACGCTGCCGGTCGCCTACAAGGGCATCCTGCCCGACCTGTTCCGCGAGGGGCAGGGCGTGGTTGCCGAAGGCGCGCTCGATGCCGACGGTGTGTTCCGTGCCGACACCGTGCTCGCCAAGCATGACGAGACCTACATGCCGAAGGATGTCGCCGACGCCCTGAAGAAGCAGGGCCATTGGAAGGACGACTACGGCGCCAAACCGAACAGCATGCCGAGCGCCTCCGCGGCGCCGACCCAGGGAGCGATGCGGTGATCGCCGAAAGCGGACATTATGCCCTGGTGCTCGCGCTCGCGCTGGCGCTGATCCAGTCGATCGTGCCGATCGTCGGCGCCCGCTGGCGCGATGCGGCGTTGATGAACGTCGCGCGCTCGACCGCGCTCGCCCAGTTGCTGTTCGTCGCGGCGTCGTTCGCGGCGCTGGTGACCTTGCACGTCACCTCGGATTTCTCGGTCGCCAATGTGTTCGAGAATTCGCATTCGCTGAAGCCGCTGCTCTACAAGATCACCGGCGTGTGGGGAAACCATGAAGGCTCGATGCTGCTGTGGGTGTCGATCCTGGCGCTGTTCGGCGGCCTCGTCGCCGCCTTCGGCAACAATCTGCCGCTGTCGCTGCGCGCCCATGTGCTGGCGGTGCAGGCCTGGATCGCCTCCGCGTTCTATCTGTTCATCCTGGTCACCTCGAACCCGTTCCTGCGCATCGTCAATCCGCCGTTCGAGGGCTGCGACCTCAATCCGATCCTGCAGGACATCGGTCTCGCCGTGCATCCGCCGATGCTCTATCTCGGTTATGTCGGCTTCTCGATCTGTTTCTCCTTCTCGGTCGCGGCGCTGATCGAGGGGCGCATCGACGCCTCCTGGGCGCGCTGGGTGCGGCCGTGGACGCTGATGGCGTGGATCTTCCTGACGCTCGGCATCGCGATGGGCTCCTACTGGGCGTATTAC
>DASVOL010000884.1:0-7378 GCA_036383375.1 Bradyrhizobium sp.
AGCGCCGCCCGCTCGTCGGGCACCATGTAACAGGCCCAGCCGGCGCTGGAGTTGGTGCAGGTCGACACCGCGCCGGTGCGGGTATCGAGCCGCAGGAAGCCATCGCCGGCCGGCGACAACGCGTAGCGGCCGTTCTCGGTATCGGGCGCGGTTTGCGCGATGGCCGCGCCGCTTGAGATCAGGACGGCAACGATTGCGATGGACAGTTTCGAGGACGACATCGCGATGGGCATGGCTTGCTCCGCCTCAACCTGATTCCTGCCCCTAGACCACAGAGCTATAGGGCTTGCGGCCTGACTTCAACGCGTCCTGGAGCAATTCGATCCGGTCCTGCCCCCAGAACACCTCGCCATCGAGCACATAGCCGGGCGAGCCGAACACGCCGGCGTCCAATGCAGTCTGGCGATTCTGCTCATAGGCCGCGCTGATCGCATCGGAGCCGGAGCGCTCCACCAGTTGCCGCCCGGGCAAGCCTGCATCGTCGGCGAGCTTCACCAGCGTCGCAGCATCGGCAAGGTTGAGCTCAAGCTCCCACACCGCGGGATAGGCGCGTTGCAAAAACGGCTCGGGATCGAGCCCGGCCTCGAGCAGCGCGATCACGACGCCATCGGCAAGCCGCCCATTGAACGGCCAGTTGGCCGGCTGCAGGTGAAAATTCAGCCCGCGCTTGTCGCGCCAGCGCTGCAACTCGATCATCCGGTAGCGCTGCCGCACCGGATGGCGCTGGGCGAGCGGCAGCCCGCCGGTCTCCGAGAACAAATCGACCAGCAGCACCGGCCGGTAATTTACCTTGAGATCGTAAGTGCTTACCAGCCGCACGAAGGGCTTGTGACCGATATAGGCCCAGGGAGATTGCAGCGAGAAGTAGTAATCGATCTGGCGTGACATTCGGAACCTTGACTGCATGAGGTGATACGGACTTTCGGCGATCCGAACAGAGCCGGAAGTGCCAGGCAACATCGCTTCACAGCATACAAGCTGTTGCACTGCGAACACTGCGTCACTCTGACCTTGAATATCTCCAAATAAAACCAGCAGAATCAAAGCAATAACTGGTTACGACGCAATCTTGACTTGATTAGACGCGGTAAGTATGGTCCGCGCGGCTTTTGACGGGGACGGGCGCAATTTCCATCATCCGCGGCTTCGGTTAGTGTTTGCAGCATGGCTGAGAACACCAACGACGGCGCAGGTGGAAGTCGCGATCAATCGCCTCCTGACGAAGCTGCGCTTTCCGCAAGGCTCGGAAGTCTCGATCATCGGTTGTCAGAAATTCGCGACAGCCGCAGGAGCAAGACTGATCAATCCGGTACTGAAAGCGGGGACAGTGCCGCCAGAGCTTCGGCGATGGCGCTCGGTTTTCGTCTTTCCTCGGAGCTGATCGCGGGCGTTGCCGTCGGAGCGGCGATTGGCTGGGGGTTCGACCGTTTGCTGTCGACGTCGCCATTCGGCTTCATCGTGTTAACGCTGCTCGGCTTCGTCGCCGGCGTGGTCAACGTGGTGAGGTCCGCGGGCGTGGCCTCGGGCAAGCGCTGAGCGCTGGCGGGAAGTCACGACATTTGAAATTCGATTACCGGCACGATGGCCGGTGGACCAAGAGCCGCGCGGATGAAAATCGACCCGATCCACCAGTTCAATATCGAGCCCCTCTTCACGCTCGGCCACATCGGCAATCATACGATCGCCTTCACGAATTCGTCGCTCTTCATGTTCATCGCGGTGCTGCTGATTGCGCTGCTGATGCTGGCGAGCGGCCGGGACCTGGTTCCGGGACGGCTGCAGTCGGTCGCCGAAATCTCCTACGAGTTCGTCGCGTCGACGATTCGCAGCACGGCCGGCTCGGAAGGCATGAAGTTCTTCCCGCTGATCTTCTCGCTCTTCATGTTCCTGTGCGTCTCGAACCTGGTCGGCGTGATCCCCTACACCTTCACGATCGCGAGCCACCTGATCGTCACCGCGGCGCTGGCGCTGCTCGTATTCTTCACCGTGCTGATCTATGGCCTCTACAAGAACGGCCTGAAATTCTTCAGCATCTTCGTCCCCTCCGGCGTTCCGATCTACATCCTGCCGCTGGTGATGTTCATCGAGATCCTGTCCTTCTTCCTGCGGCCGGTCTCGCACAGCGTTCGTCTGTTCGCCAACATGCTGGCCGGCCACATCGCGCTCAAGGTGTTTGCGGGCTTCGTCGCGATGCTCGGCTTCTCGCTCGGCGCGCTCGGCTGGTTCGGCGGCGTGCTGCCGCTGGCGCTCACGGTCGCGCTGTACGCGCTCGAACTGCTGGTCGCATTCCTGCAGGCCTACGTGTTCGCGATCCTGACCTGCATCTACCTCAACGACGCCATTCATCCGGGACACTAAGCGGTCCGGGGAATCTCCACCCACCAATCTGTCTATCTTTCTCAAGGAGCTACAAATGGAACCGGCAGCAGCAAAACTTATCGGCGCGGGCATCGCGTGCATCGGCATGGGCGGTGCGGGCGTCGGCGTGGGCATCATCTTCGGCAACTACCTCGCCGCTGCGGTGCGTAACCCCTCGGCCGCTCAGGGCCAGTTCGGCAACCTGATCTTCGGCTTCGCCGTGACCGAAGCGCTCGGCATCTTCTCGCTGCTGATCGCGCTGCTTCTGCTGTTCGTTCCGCTCTGAGCGGCACCCCGGTTCCGCATTAGCGGCAACCCGGTTCCGCTCTCGCGGTAACCCCTCGCGCCGCCCAAAGGTCATCTCAAGGGCGGCGCGCATGACAGCAACAGGAGAACACCGTGGCTGAGAGTCATGGCGAGGCAAAAGGCCAGAATGCCGGCGCCCACACCGAGGCCGATGGCGGACATCACGGCGGAGCCTTTCCGCCGTTCGATTCCTCCAATTACGCCTCGCAGCTGGTGTCGCTGGCGATTGCATTTGTCGCGCTCTATCTGATCGTGTCGCGTATCGCACTGCCGCGCGTCGGCGGGACGATCGATGCACGGCAGAACAAGATCGAGGGCGATCTGGCCGAGGCGCAGAAGCTGAAGGACGAGTCCGACGCGGCGCTGAAGGCCTATGAAACCGAGCTGGCGAATGCGCGTTCCAACGCGCAGGCGATCGGCAACGAGACCCGCGAGAAGCTGAACGCGGCCTCGGAAGCCGAACGCAAGGCGCTGGAAGAGAAGCTGGCGGCCAAGCTCGCCGACGCCGAGAAGCAGATCGCAACGACGAGGACCAACGCCATGAGCAACGTCCGCGGCATCGCGGCGGATGCGGCCGGCGCCATCGTCCAGCAACTCGCCGGCGTCACGCCGGACGCGAATGCGGTGAACAGCGCCGTCGACGCGTCGCTGAAGGGATAGACGATGTTTTACGAACCGGAAACCTGGGTTGCGATCGCCTTCGTCATTCTGATGGTCGTGTTCGGCTATCTCGGGGTCCATCGCACTTTGCTGACGGCGCTCGATCATCGTGCCGAGCGTATCAAGGCCGAGCTGGAGGACGCCCGCCGTCTGAAAGACGAGGCCAACAAGCTGCTCGGCGAGTACAAGGCGCGCCGTGCCAGCGCGGAGCGCGAAGCCCAGGACATCATCTCCAGCGCCAAGGCCGAAGCCGAGCGGATTGCGGCTGAAGCCAAGACCAAGATGGAAGATTTTGTCGCCCGGCGGACCAAGACCGCCGAGAGCAAGATCGCCCAGGCCGAGGCGCAGGCCGTGGCCGATGTGCGCGCCGCAGCGGCCAATGCCGCCGTGACCGCCGCCTCGACCATCCTGTCGCAGTCGGTCAAGGGCTCGGTTGCCGACGACCTCGTCGGCAAGGGCATCGCCGAAGTCCGCTCCAAGCTGAACTGACGCGATCACACTTCCCTTCGGAAAAAGGCCGGCGCGAGATCATCGCGCCGGCCTTTTTCTTTGTTCCTGCTGCTTCTTATTTCCAGCGGCGCGTCACGACCGGCGCTAGTGCTTCTTCTTTTGCGCGCGGGCCTTCGGCTCCGGCTTCAGCGCCTGCGGATCGAAGCCGATATAGAAGATATAATCGTCGTTCTCCGCGGCCGACGGCGCCGGATAGACGACATCCTCGGCAACCAGGCTGAACGGCACGCTACCGCTGTCGTCCATCTGCACCGTGGTGGTGTAGGCCTTGGTGGCGATGGTCTTCTCGCCGACGCCGCCCTTCACCACGGCGACGCGCAGCGGCACCTGGATGGTCGGCGGCGCGCCCTGCGGGCCGACAATGATCCGCCCCTGGATACCAATCTTGGCCGTGATCTGGCCGCTGTTCAGATTGCATTCCCGCGCCGTGCGCGTGATCGAGGCCAGGAATTTGACGTCGTTGCCGACCGCTTCCTTGCCGTCCACGGCCACCGAATAGGTCGAAGCCCCGGAGCGGATCTGCACCGGCGGGCAGGTCAGCCCGGCGTCGGCATCGCTGAGCGGCTGCTGCGCCGCCGGCGTTGCCGGCTTCGAATCCGACGAACCACCGCCGAACAGGCTCTTGAAACGGTCGCTCAGCGACTGCGCCGAGCTGGCCTCCGGCAGCAGGGTGGCACCGAGACCGATCGATACCGCCGCCGCGAGCGCGAACCTGATCACCCTGTCACCCATCAATACCCTCAATCTCCAAACCCGGTTCCCCGTTTCGCGGGCGTTATAGCAAGCCAATGGCGGCGAACCCAAGGCATCTGGCAGGGCATCTAACAGGCGCCGGGCGGCGGCCTGCCATCAGCCAATAGGCCTAAGATTCAGCCGCGGAAATCCTCATGCAGCAGGCCGAACAGCAAGTGGTCCTGCCAGATCCCGTTGATGCAGAGATAGCGCCGCGCCAGGCCCTCGCGGGTGAAGCCGCACTTCTCCAGCACGCGGATCGACGACGCATTGGAGGGAATGCAGGCCGCCTCGATGCGATGCAGGTTGAGCTCGCCGAACAGCGAGGGCAGCAGCACCCGCAGCGCCGTCGTCATGTAGCCGCGATGGGCGTGCGGCAGGCCGACCCAATAGCCGATCGTGCCGGCCTGCACGATGCCACGGCGGACATTGGCGAGCGTGATACCGCCGATCATCACCCCGTCCGATTCGCGGAAGATGATGAACGGATAGGAGCGGTCGGCGGCAATATCATCGCTGTAGCGGCGCAACCGGCGGCGGAAGCCGGCGCGGGTCAGGTCGTCGGAGGGCCAGATCGGCTCCCATGGCGTCAGATAGGCGCGGCTGAACTCGCGCAACTGCGCCCATTGCGGGAAATCCGACATTTGCGGCGCACGCAGCAAAAGCCCGTGTCCCCGCGGCATCAATGCGGCCGGTCCACCAGACGGCAAACGAAACAGGGCCATGGCCCAACACTCCCCCGCCACTTCCCCCTCGCCCCGCCCTTGCGGGGAGAGGGTCGGGTGAGGGATCTCACCGCAAAATCGGTTTTGCGGCTCTACCCCTCACCCGAAGCCTTCGGCCATCGCCGAGGCTCCGCCTCGGCGCACGTCCGTCAATGCAGCAGCGTCTTCGCCTTCGACTTGGTCAATCCTTCCGCAAAAGACACCGCCGTGTCCAGACCCCTGCCGCTGCCGAGTGCAACAACCGCGGGCCGGCTGCGCGACAGCAGCGCGCGGGCGGCGTTGCGGCTCGATTCGACCGAGACCGCGTCGATCCGCGCCACCAGCTCTTCCACCGTCTGCGGCCTTCCATAGGCTAGCACGTGGCGTGCCAGCTGCTCGGCCCGGGATGAACAGCTTTCCAGCGCCATCAACAGGCCGGCCTTCATCTGCGCCTTGGCGCGGGCGACCTCGGCCTCGGTCAGGGTCTCCACCGCGTCATTGATGACGTCGACGATGACCTCCATCATTTCCGGCGCATCGGCGGGATCGGTCCCGGTGTAGAGGCCGAAGAAGCCGGTGTCGGTGTAGGGAGCGTGGAAGGTGTAGATCGAGTAGCACAGCCCGCGCTTCTCGCGCACCTCCTGGAACAGCCGCGACGACATCCCGCCGCCGAGCGTGTTGGTGAAGACCTGCAACGAGAACAGCGACAGGTCGGTCTGCGGCACGCCCTCGAGCGCCAGCGTCAGATGCGCCTGCTCGAGATCGCGATGCACCACCCGCGAGCCACCCTTGCCGAACATCGCAGGCTGCGGCGCCGGCGCCGGCGTGGCGTCGAAGCTGGCGAACTTCTCGGTGACGTCCTCGACGACGCGCTTGTGATCGACGGCGCCGGCAGCAGCGACCACCATGTCCGGGGCGCGGTAATGCGTCGACAAATAGCCGCGCAGCGTGTCGCGGTTGAAAGCCTTCAGCGTCTTGGCGGTGCCGAGCAGCGAACGGCCCATCGGCTGGTCCGGATAGCAGAGCTCGTTGAGATGCTCGAAAACGACGTCGTCAGGCGTATCCTGCGCGGCGCCGATTTCCTGCACGATGACGCTCTTCTCGCGCTCCAGCTCGTCCGGCACGAAGGACGGATTGGCGAGGATGTCGGAGAGCACGTCGAGCGCCAGCGGCACGTCGGCCTTCATCACCCGCGCGTAATAGGCCGTAGTCTCGGTCGAGGTGCCGGCATTGAGGTCGCCGCCGACCGCCTCGATCTCCTCGACGATCTCGCGCGAGGAACGCGTCGTCGTGCCCTTGAACGACATGTGCTCGAGAAGGTGAGAGATGCCGTGCTCGTTCGGCCTCTCGTCGCGGCCGCCGACACCGGCCCACACGCCGAGGGAGGCGGTCTCCAGATGCGGCATGGTGTCGGTCACGACGGTAAGGCCGGTATCGAGCCTGGTGACTTCAACGCTCATCCGGCTACTCCCTGCTTGGCTGCGCGGCTCACCGACAGCACGAACTTTTCGACTTCAACCTGATCGTTCCTGATGACCTTCAGCTGCTCGGGCCTGCTCATCAGCCCGTCGAGCCAGGCTGGCAGATGGGGTCGCACGCCGCAGGCCGCCTCCACCGCGTCGGGAAATTTCGCGGCATGCGCCGTCGACAGCACGATGTTTGGAATTCTCGAACCCGCATTGTCGCGGTCGGCGACCGCGAGCGCGACCGCGGTGTGGGGATCGACCAGGTCGCCGGCCTCGCGCCAGGCGGCGCGGATCGCGGCCGAAGTTTCGGTCTCGTCGGCGCGGCCGGCATCGAACTCCTCACGGATCGCGGAGAGCATCTGCGCCGGAAGCGAGAAGCGCCCCGACTGCTTGAGCTGCTCCATCAGCCGCCGCACGACCGCAGCATCGCGTCCACTCGCCTCGAACAGGAGCCGCTCGAAATTGGAGGAGACCTGGATGTCCATCGAGGGCGAGGTGGTGGCATGCACCTCGCGGACCTCGTAAATCCCGTTCGTCAGCGTGCGTGGCAGGATGTCATTGACGTTGGCGGCGATACGCAGCGTGCGTACCGGCAAGCCCATGCGCTTGGCGACATAGCCCGCGAAGATGTCGCCGAAATTG